>NZ_JBVVOS010000017.1:0-183277 GCF_055807515.1 Bradyrhizobium sp. Kon69
TGTTTGTAAGTCCGCCCCATGGCAACACCTCCAGATGGAAGTGTTGCACTTCGTTTGTGAACTCAGGGGACCCATACGCCGTGACCGACCATTGGGGCACGCTGGTCTTCGCCAAACCCAATCCTGGGGTAATAGGTCCTGGCTTTCGCCAGGACGACAGCGGAGTGCATGGCACCGGTACGATCACAACACCACCCGTCACGGCATCGCAAAGCGCAGCGTCTTGCCGCCGCTCGACATGTCCACCGCGCCAAAGCCCGTCGCCGCAAAACCGCGCGCGCCGCAGTCGGTCTGCTCGTTGGTTTCGAACTTGGTCTCGCGCGTGCAAAGCTGCTTGTCGCCGCCCCAGTTCAGCGGCTTGTCCTTCAGCTTGACGATTCGGTTGTCGGCGTCGATGGCTTCCGCGAAGCTGAAGATCTGCTTCGGCTGACCGCTGACATCAGGGTGCAGGCAGGTCTTGGGGTCGATGCGATACCAGCCGCGGCTCGTCACCGCCTTGCCGTCGTCGGTGGCGACCGCCGCCATCACCTTGTGCGCGGTGTCGTTGCACCAGGTGAGGCCGGTCGCAGACGGCGTCTGCACCGCATCGACCATGGTCTTGAAGAAGTTCGGCGACGACAGGATGTCGGACGACAATCCGCGGCTCTTCAGGAAAGCGGCCAGCGCGCCCTGCGTCTTCGGTCCATCGACGCCGTCGATCGGCGCGGCGTCGTAACCTGCGATCACCAAGAGCCGCTGGATGCCGGCGAGGCGGGCCTGCTCGTCGTCATACTCGGAGTCCTCGGCGAGATAGGCGACGAAATTGCCGTCCGCGCCTTGCGTCGGCGTGATCTGGGTGAAAGCGGCCTGGGTCTGGCCGCTGCGGCACTGTCGCGCGGCCGCGATGACGAAATTGTCCTGCGCGACGCACAGCGTGTCGCTGCCGTTCTGCGGGATCGGGGATGCGCCGTAGACGCCGAGCGCGCGGGCGTTGAGCAGGATGCGGTCGGCGGAGAGCGTGCCTTGCACCACCACGCGGCAGGTGGCGGGGTCGATCCTGAACCAGCCGCGCGTCGCGGTCGCCGCCTTGTCGTCGATACCGATCGCGGCCTCGACGACATAGGACATGCGATTGCAGATTTTCAGGTCGGCGAAAGCCGGTGCGGAGGAGAACACGAACGAGATGGCCGCGGCAGGGAGCGTCATCAGGAAACGTGTGAAGCCTGAGCGACGGTGTCGCCGAGTCCTCAACTCGTCATGCCCGGGCTTGTCCCGGGCATCCACGTTCTTGGCGCGGGATAAAAGATCGTGGATGGCCGGGACAAGCCCGGCCATGACGGCTTTCTTTGGCCCGCTCTTCATCACTTGTGGATCAGCGTTCCCGTGCCGGTGTTGGTGAAGAGCTCGAGCAACACCGCGTGCTGCATCTTGCCGTCGATGATGACGACACCCTCGACGCCCTGTTCGAGCGCGTAGATGCAGGTCTCGACCTTCGGGATCATGCCGCCGGAGATGGTGCCGTCGGCGATCAGCTTTCGTGCGTCCTTGACCGAGAG
This sequence comes from Bradyrhizobium sp. Kon69, assembly GCF_055807515.1. Classification (NCBI taxonomy): domain Bacteria; kingdom Pseudomonadati; phylum Pseudomonadota; class Alphaproteobacteria; order Hyphomicrobiales; family Nitrobacteraceae; genus Bradyrhizobium; species Bradyrhizobium sp. Kon69. The sequence continues at coordinate 1,536 of NZ_JBVVOS010000017.1, forward strand.
CTGCGGGATCAGTTTCTTGGACTTGTCGAGCACGCCCGGCACGTCGGTGAGCAGCAGCAGTCGCTTCGCCTTCAGCGCGCCGGCCACGGCGCCGGCGAAAGTGTCGGCGTTGACGTTCAGCGTCTGGCCCTCTTTCGAGGTCGCGAGCGGCGCCAGCACGGGGATCAGCTCGTAGCCGATCAGCTGGTTGAGCAGCGTGAGATCGACTTTCTCGGGATCGCCGACAAAGCCGAGATCGACCGCCTTCTCGATGTGCGAGTCCGGATCCATGATGGTGCGCGTCGTCTTCGACGCCTTCACCATGTTGGCGTCCTTGCCTGATAGCCCCACCGCCTTGCCGCCGGCCTCGTTGATGTAGCCGACGATCTGCTTGTTGACGGAGCCGGCGAGCACCATCTCGACGATCTCGATGGTGGCGGCATCGGTGATGCGCAGGCCGGCTGCGAATTCGGAGACGATGCCGAGGCGCTTGAGCATGGTCGCGATCTGCGGGCCGCCGCCATGCACCACAACCGGATTGATCGCGGTCTGCTCGAGCAGCACGATATCGCGGGCAAAATTCTTCGCGGTCTCCTCGTCGCCCATGGCATGGCCGCCATACTTGATGACGATGGTTTCCTCGTCATACTGCTGCATGTGCGGCAGCGCTTCGGACAGGATGCGGGCCTGGTCGAGCGGGGAGATTTCGGTCATGAGGCGGATCTCGCTGGCGGGATACTCGGCCGCGTTCTATCCGATTGGCGGGCGGGGCGCAAAGTGTGGCTGGCATGCCGCCGCGTAGCCCGGATGGAGCGCAGCGTAATCCGGGTTGGTGCGGCGAGCGCGGTCCCGGATTGCGCTTCGCTCCATCCGGGCTACGGACTGCGCTTCACCACCACCGCCGCGAGCGTCACCGCCAGCCAGCTCAAGATCATCACCGATCCACCGGTCGGCGCCGCGTAGGGAAACAGCGAATGGCCGGCATATTGCCGCAAGGTCAGATCGCCCGCGAACAGCGCCGCGCCAGCTGCGAAGCCGGACGCGGCGATGATGCCAATTCCGTCGTGCAGAAGGCCGCGGCCGAGCAGGGCGACGGCCGCAAGTATGGCAGTTGCGTGAAACAGCAGCATGGCGCTTGCGGCGGCGAGCCGGCTCGCATCGCCGCCATGCGCGGAAGCCGCGGCCAGCGCGACGCCGGCGGCGCCCATCACACCGGCAAGCCCGATCAGCAGGCGAAGTGCCGCCATTACGAGGTTCGCTCTTCCAGCAGCTTTGCGATCGCGGCGCGCAGCTCGGCCATGCCGGTTACGCTGCGCGACGAGGTCGCGAGCACGTTCGGGAACGCGGCCGGACGCTTGGCGAGCGCGGCCTCGGTCTCGACGATGCGCGATTGGAGCTCGGCGGCCTTGATCTGGTCGGCCTTGGTCAGCACGAGCTGGTAGCTGACCGCGGAGCGATCGAGAGTCTTCAGGACTTCGAGATCGACGTCCTTGAGGCCGTGCCGCGCGTCGACCAGCACGTAGACGCGCGCGAGGCTGGCGCGTCCGAGCAGGAATTTGTGGATCAGCTCGGTCCAGGACGCGACCTGACTCTTCGGCGCCTTGGCATAGCCGTAGCCGGGCATGTCGACGAGGCGCAGCTCGCCTTTGCCGGGGACCTCGAAGAAGATCAGCTCCTGGGTGCGGCCCGGCGTATGCGAGGTGCGCGCGAGCGCGTTGCGGCCGGTCAGCGCGTTGATCAGGCTGGACTTGCCGACATTGGAGCGGCCGGCAAAGGCGATCTCCAGCCCCGCCATCGGCGGCAGCGTTTCAGTCGAGGGCGAAGCCCAGATGAACTGCCAGTCGCGCGTGAACAGCTTCCGCCCGACCTCGATCAGCTTCGCATCTTTGTCGTCGGTCATGCGAAGGCCTCACCTCTCGTCATGGCCGGGCTTGTCCCGGCCATCCACGTCTATCCACACAGTATCCTCCAAAACGTGGATGCCCGGGACAAGCCCGGGCATGACGATGTGGAGGCATTTGCGCCCGGCAATGACGACCGCTACGTCGCCTTCTTTGCGAACGTCGCCTTGAGATTGTCGAACAGCTCCACCTTCACGCCGTTGCGGCGCATGATGAAGCTCTGCTGCAGCACCGAGAGCGTGTTGTTCCAGGCCCAGTAGATCACGAGGCCCGCCGGGAAGCCCGCCAGCATGAAGGTGAAGATCAGCGGCATCCAGTTGAAGATCATCTGCTGCGTCGGATCCGGCGGCGTCGGATTCAGCTTCATCTGGAACCACATCGTGATGCCCATGATGATCGGCCAGATGCCGAGCGCGAGGTAATGGCCGAACAGCGGCAGCGTGGTCGGATCGAACGGGATCAGCCCGAACAAGGTGAACAGATTGGTCGGGTCAGGCGCGGACAGATCCTTGATCCAGCCGAAGAACGGCGCGTGCCGCATCTCGATGGTGACGAACAGCACCTTGTAGAGCGAGAAGAACACCGGAATCTGGATCACAACCGGAAGACAGCCGGCGACCGGATTGATCTTCTCCTTGCGGTAGATCTCCATCATCTCCTGCTGCTGCTTCACCTTGTCGTCGGGGAAGCGCTCCTTCAGAGCCTGAAGCTGCGGCTGGACCGACTTCATCTTCGCCATCGAGGCGTAGGACTTGTTCGCCAAGGGGAAGAACAACAGCTTCACGATCACGGTCACGAGCAGGATCGAGATGCCGAAATTGCCGAAGAAGCGGTAGAAGAAGTCGAGGCCGAGGAACATCGGCTTGGTGATGAAGTAGAACCAGCCCCAGTCGATCAACAGGTCGAAATGGTTGAGGCCGAGCTCCTTGTTGTAGCCGCCATGGCCGGCGAGCGGGAAGTTGATGCCGACCACGCCGGCTTCCTTGGCGCCCGCGAACAGCCGCGCGTTCGTTGTCGTCGTGCCACCGATCGGGACCGTCTGCTCGCTTTGCAGATAGTCGGTCTGGTATCGGATCTGGGTGCCGGGTTCGGCGACGAAACGGGCCTTGAGCGTTGCCGACGTGTCGGGAAGGAGCGCAGACGCCCAATATTTGTCGGTAATACCGAGCCAGGCATTGGTGACGTTGTTGAATTCGAACCCGTGTCCGCCGTTGCCGATCGCGGGTGCTTCGCCGACAGCCTTATAGGCCTTCTCCTGCAAACCCTGCTCGCCCAGGTAACCGATCAGGCCTTCATGCAGGATGTAGTAGCCCGAGACCTGCGGCGTGCCGTGGCGCGAGATCAGTGCGAAGGGAAAGAGTTTGACCGGCGCGTTGCCGACATTGGTCACCTCGTCCTTGATGCTGAAGAGGTAGTGGTCGTCGATCGTGATGGTGCGGCGGAAGGTGAGGCCTTCGCCATTGTCGTATTTCAGCATGACCGGCGTGGACGGCGTCAGGCTGTTGGTGCCCTCCTGCTGCCAATCGGTGGTCCGGTCGGGCACCTTTGTGCCAGCTGTTCCGGCCACCCAGCCAAATTCGGCGTAATAGGGCTCTGCGGTGCCCGACGGCGAATAGAGAATGATCGGCGGTGACTTCGGGTCGACCGTTTCGCGAAACTGCACCAGCGCAAGATCGTCGATGCGCGCGCCCTTCAAGGCAATGCTGCCGGTCAAGCGGGGCGTATCGATCTTGACGCGCGGAGAGGCGGCAATCGCCGCCTCACGGCTGACGGTCGGCTGGGCCGGTTGATTGGCGATCTGGGGAGCGGAGGGCGCGCCTGCGCTGCCGGGCTGCGGCGTGGCGCTCGGCGTCCCGGAAGCCGTCGGCTGCGGCGTGGACTTATGCAGCTCGGCCTGCGTCTGTTGCAGGGCGCGTTGCTTCTCCATCGCCGGCATGTTGTAGAAATATTGCCAGGCGATCAGCACGAAGCCCGACAGGATGACGGCGAGGATGGTATTGCGGTTGTCGGTCATCATTCTCTCGTCATCAATCCGGTTTGCGGCTGGTCGCAGGAGCGGGGCCGGGCTTTGAGCCGTCGGTTCTTGAGTCGGTTTTTGGGCCGCGTCCCTTGTGCGTATGCCGCGTGGGCTTCGCGAACGCCATGCGCAGATCGTCGAGCATGGTGGCGAAGCCGCGCGAGAGCGCGTCCCTTCGGCCGACCAGCACATAATCATGATGGGGCTGCATCGACATCGGATCGAGCCGCTTCACCAGTTCGCGAAGCCTGCGCCGGATGCGATTGCGCTGGGGGGCGTTGCCGTTCTTTTTGGTGACGGTGAAGCCGATCCGGATCGGGCCGCTGTCCTCACGGTCAAGGCTTCGGCGGTCAAGGCTTTGCAGGACGAACGCGGGACTATTCACCCGCGCGCCATTGGCAACGGCGAGGAAATCCGCCCGCTGCCTCAGCCGATCCATGATGAAATCCCAAAAAGGGGGTCCGGCTCAGGCGCTCAGACGCTTGCGGCCGCGGGCGCGGCGGGCGGCGAGCACCTTGCGGCCGCCGGCCGTGGCGAGACGGGCACGGAAGCCGTGACGGCGCTTGCGCACCAGTTTGCTGGGTTGATAAGTCCGCTTCACGGGTTTTTCTCCGCTGACCGGGCAATTTGCCTGTAGAATTGATGATAAAGTCCGGAAGATGCTGCCCAAAACGGGCCTTTTTCGGCCCCAAGAGAGCCGCTCCCGGCGGTCACACCGGGTCATCGCGGACAATTGGCCGGCTTATAAGCGAGCGCCTTCTTTTCGTCAACGCCGCACAAGCGCTCAATTCCGGCGAATATCGCTGTTTGTGCGGGGTTTTTAACCCTTGAGGTGGCGACTCGCCAAATCTGCGCTTACATCCGACCTTGGCAGATTGACGATCTGTAATTTGACCGCGCTGGGGGCGGGCCGCATCTTGATACGCGCCAAGACCCTTCACCCGGCGACATCTTTCATCCGGCAAAGGCAGCGAGGGCGAATTTCGTGGCAGCGACAGACCTCCAGCCGATCCAGGATGGGGATCAGCGCGACCCGCCGGCGGCGCTGCCGCGGGGGACGCGCGGGCTTGGGCTGTCCGGCAAGCTGCTGCTGCTCACCGTTCCCCTGGTGATGATCGCGGCCATCCTGCTCTACGTGCCCGCCATTGCCAATTTCTGGGTCAACCGGCTCAACGACCGCGTCGCGGCGGCCAACACGGCGGCGCTGGTGCTCGATGCCGCGCCGCTCGGCATGGTCCCTGATTCGCTCTCGCGCGAGATCCTGAAGAGCATCAATGCCCGCGCCGTCGCCATCAAGATGGGCCAGCAGCGCCGTCTGCTCGCCAGCGACAATCTGCCCGCCGCCATCGAGCACGACATCGACCTGCGCGACATGACGGCGTGGGAGGCGATCACCGGCTCGTTCCGGATGATGCTGGAGACCGGCAACCAGGCCATCCGGATCGTCGGGCCGGGCGTCGGCAACGCCCAGTTCATGGAGATCGTCACCGACGAGCTGCCGCTGCGGCAGTCGATGTACCGCTTCTCCCGCAACGTCGTGGTGGTCGCGCTGGTCATCGCGGTGCTGACCGCGGGCCTCGTCTATCTCGCCATGCATTATCTGTTCGTGCGCCCGATGCGGCGGCTGACCGCGAGCCTGGTCGGCTTCCACGAAAATCCCGAGAGTTCGGCGGGGATCATCGTGCCGAGCCAGCGCAGCGACGAGATCGGCGTTGCCGAGCGCGAATTGTCGGACATGCAGCGCGACCTGATGTCGATGCTGCATCAGAAGAGCCGGCTCGCCGCCCTCGGCCTCGCGGTGTCCAAGATCAACCACGACCTGCGCAATCTGCTGGCCTCGGCGCAACTCCTGTCGGACCAGCTCGCCAGCGTGCCGGATCCGCGGGTGCAGCGCTTTGCGCCAAAGCTCGTGCGCTCGCTCGAGCGCGCCATCGCCTTCTGCCAGTCCACATTGTCCTACGGCCGCGCCCAGGAAGCTGCGCCCGACCGGCGCATGATCATGATCGAGCCGGTGGTGCTGGAGGTGCGCGAGACCGCCGGCCTTGCCTCCGACGCTTCGATCTCCTGGGTCGCCGCAATCGAGCGCGGGCTCGCGGTCGACGCCGATCCCGACCAGCTGTTTCGTGTGCTGCTCAACCTCGTCCGCAACGCCGCCCAGGCGCTGGAAAGCCATGCGTCGGCCGAGGGCGGCGCGCAGCAGATCCGGATCACGGGAAAACGCGAGGGCGCGGTCGCCATCCTCGAGGTCTCCGATACCGGCCCCGGCGTGCCCCAGAGGACCCGCGATCACCTGTTCGAGGCGTTCCAGACCTCCGGCCGCCCCGGCGGCAGCGGCCTCGGCCTTGCCATCGCCGCCGAGCTGGTCCGCGCCCATGGCGGCGACATCCATCTGGTCGAAGGCACCATCGGCGCCACCTTCCGGATCGTCATCCCCGACCGCCCCGTGGAACTGCTCTCCGTCCGCAACGAGCGGGCGCGGGCATAGAGCATGAGCCGGAAAAGTGCGAAGCGGTTTTCCGAAAAGATCATGCTCAAACCAATAGTCGGCCGGCGGCCGAGTGCGGAAACTCTCATTTCCTAGCAAAATCTCCCCAATCCGGACCTTGCCAATCGGGGCAAGAGCGGTTAGTCAGAGCGCTCTTTCGCACCCCTCCGGCGTCGCCGGGGGCTGCCTGCGGGCCACGCCCGCACTGTCAGCGAAAAACGCGCCCGTAGCTCAGCTGGATAGAGCATCAGACTACGAATCTGAGGGTCGGACGTTCGAATCGTTCCGGGCGCGCCATTTCGGTACCGACTGTCGCCTGGTCACGCGGACCGAAGCCATCCTTCCGCGGTCAAGGCTTCAAACTCGGCGAAACAAGCCTCGTTCAGATCCTGCTCGGACCGCGTATCGAGGTCGCCGCCGCCCGACCTCAGTCCGCGCATCCGGTCATTCAGATATCCGACCAGCACCGAGCGAATCGCATGGATGGCTTCGTGACGATCGAGCCCCTCTGACATCAGCCGTTGCGCCGCGGCTCGGACCGGCAGTTCGCGATCCGCAATCTGGCTCTCGACGACGGCGTGAAGAACGGCGTGCAATGTCGCGCGCGGGAGGCGGATCCGCGCACACTGATGATACTCCGTCACAAGATCGATACGATGGCGCGCACGCCCGCTTTAGCGCCGCCCAACTTCCTGCGCCGCCGGATCCGAACCGAGTCCGCTGCTCGTCAGCAAACGGTTGAACTGATCGGCTGAAAAAAGCTGCCCGTTCGGAGCCGTGATCGAAACCACATAACCATTCACCGCGTGTTTGCGGGCCAGGATCACCGCAACGATCGCGCTGTCACGGAAATCCACGGTGCGGCAGTCGTCTTTAATAGCTTCGATGATAAATGTCATTTGGCCCAAGACCACAATTGGCACGCGCCAATTGCGCGTCCGGCAACTCAACCCCGTATCGGTGAAAATGATGTTGCCGACAAGCCAGCTATTGACCCGATGAAACCGCGACCATACCCATATTGGGGGAAACAGCAGACCGGTCCTGCCTCGCGCGCGGTGCGCCACGGATACATAGAACCGGCTTGTGGGCGTCGAACCGGACATCCGTAGAAGCGGGCACTGGCCATGGTTGGTACGACTGAAGGCGAGGACATCGCTGCGGATTTGATCCGAACCGTCTCTCGCCACTCGTTGGCCTACATGCTGTGCGCAGCCAGCGAAATGTTCCGCCACTACGATTTCGATCCGCTGGACTTGATGATCATTCATGCGGTCTTGAACGCCAACGTTCTCAAGATCATGAAGAACCCCGAATTGGACCGGCAATTTGGCAGTATCCAGGCGGTTGAGCCGGATAAGATCAAGCAGGGCGTTTCCCGTGCCGCCCTGTCCCGCTTTTTCGGTCTGCCGATCGAAACCGTCCGGCGGCGCGCCGATCGCTTGAAGAAGCAAGGCATTTTCCGCGAGACCGACCAGGGACTGATCGTAACCGAAGCCAACCAGTTCAAATTCGGCAATAATCACGAGCTGCAGAGAACCAACATGCTCCTGGTGCGCAAATTCCTCCGTGACCTGACGGAAGCGGGCGTTGAGCTTCCCGGCGGGATTTGACGGACCATTGCCTTGAACCTCCGAACCGCGACCACACCGAGCGCGGCATTCATGCGCTCTTCGGCCGAAAGGCGACGATGGATCCGGTTGGCTCGTCTTCGCGCATTGCCGCCTCGACGGCCTTCGCCAGCGCAGCCTGGTCGAATGGCTTTGATAAACGCGGCAGGCTGGATCGTTCGTCGCTGGGAATCTCTGCGTATCCCGTGCTCAGGAGGATGACCGTCCCGGGGCGCTCCGCGGCGACAGCGCTGGCCAGCTGCAGTCCAGTCATCCCAGGCATGGCATAGTCGGTCACGACCAGGTCGACGGTACGGGTGCGGCGGAGCAAAGCGAGTGCCTCGTCGCCCGAGCGCGCCTCGACCACGATGTGCCCAAGATCGTCCAACATCGCTGCCGTGTTCTCGAGCACCAGGAGGTCGTCGTCGACGACAAGCACGGAAAGCTGTCGGCTGGACCGCGGTACGGGCGCCGGAGCTTCCGCGCGCGGGTCTGGCACCGCGGTCTCCCCGGCCATCGGCAGCCAGATTTCGGCGGTCGTGCCCTCTCCGGGAAGGCTCCTCAGAGCGAGCTTGCCGCCGGACTGCTCGGCAAGTCCGTGGACCATGGACAGGCCGAGCCCGGTGCCTTTGCCGACGCCCTTGGTCGTAAAGAACGGCTCCTGGGCGTGCCTGAGTGTCTCGTCATCCATGCCGCAGCCGGTGTCGCTCACCGAGAGCGCAACGTAGTCGCTCGCCCGAAGGCTGCCATCGCCCCGCTCTTCACGAGCGGCAATGGTAATCAGGCCGCCGCCCGGCATCGCATCACGGGCGTTGACCGCCAGGTTGAGGACAGCCAGTTCGAGCTGGTTCGCGTCGACCCTCACCTTCGGCAGGTCCATCGGAAACAGCGTCTCGACACGAATTCCAGGCTCGAATTTCAGCAATGAGGCCATGCCGTGCACCAATTCGCGGATATCGACGACCGCCGGCCTGAGATCCTGTTTACGCGCAAACGCGAGCATACGCTGGGTCAGGGACGCGCCCCGCTGCGCGCCCAGCATCGCGTTGTCCACCAGGCGCTGGACCTTCGCATCGCCCGGCGGCAGGCGCCTCTTCAGAAGTTCGAGGCTGCCGATAACGGCTGCGAGCAGGTTGTTGAAGTCGTGGGCCACGCCGCCGGTAAGCTGGCCGATGGTTTCCATCTTCTGCGACATCATCAGTGCTTCGCGCGCCCGATCCAGCGCATCCTGGGCCCGTCGCCTTTCGCTGACGTCGCGCACGATCTTCGCAAAGCCGGCGATCGCGCCGCTCTCGTTCCGTACCGCAACGATCGTTGCTTCCGCCCAGAAGCGGCTGCCGTCCTTGCGGACACGCCAGCCTTCGATTGCCGACTTCCCCTCCCGCTCGGCTTCGACAAGGGCGTGCGCGGGGGTCCCGGCCGCGCAATCTTCCTCGGCATGAAAGATCGTGTAGCTCGACCCTACGATGTCATCGCCATAGCCCATCAGCCGGTGCGCGCCGCGATTCCAGTTGCCCACGCGCCCGTCCGGATCGAGCATGAAGATCGCGTGGTCGACGATACCTTCGACAAGGAGCCGAAAGCGTTCTTCGCTGCGCCTCAGGGCGTCGGCCTCGCGTTGAGCGCGCTCCGCGGAAGCCCTGTCATAGACGGCAGCCGCGATTCCGATGCTCAGGATCACAATGGTGATGCCGGCGAGCAGGAACGCGAGCGGCGCCTGACCGACGCCGAGATGTCCTGCCTGCCGGGCCATGGTGTTCGTCGGCAGGAACATGGCGCCTTCCATCGCGGCGTAGTGCATGCCGGAGACCGCAAGGCCCATCACCAGGCCTGCGAACAGCCGCTGGACCGCGTTGGTGTTGCGAAAGGCGAGCCAGAGCGCCACGACCGAGGCGCTGATCGCGATCAGGATCGAGAGCACAACCCATCGGGGATCGTACTCCATGAGGGCCGCCATTCGCATCGCGGCCATCCCGGTATAGTGCATGCCGGAGATACCAAGTCCCATCGCGAAGCCGGAGGCGAGCAGCGCACGTGGGCGTCGTCCGACGACGGCAAAGGCGGCAGCGGCGACGACGATCGGAATGACAAGCGAGAGGAGAGTCAGGAATGGATCGTACGAGATCTCGATTCCAGGCAGGCTGAAGGCCAGCATACCGACGAAATGCATGGACCAGATGCCGCCGCCCATGGCGATCGCAGCGGCTACCAGCCAGGATCGGCGGGCCCTTCCCGAAGCAGCTCGCATTCGGGTCGCCAGGTCCAATGCCGTATAGGAGGCGAGTGCCGCGATCAGAATCGATAACGCGACCAGAACGGGATCGTGAAAAGCCGCATGATGATGCATTTCGGCCGACGCTAGCCGAACTTACGTTCGCGTTCGCGTTCCCGCAAATTGTCCTCCCCCCGACGACGCCGAATCATCCTCGGCACCAAGATCGTTTCCGCCTGAGAGAACCGCGCCGATGACCGGCCGCGGCATCCGTACCTCGTCAGACGAGAATCAGTTGAGAATGGTACCGCCGCGAGCCTGCATCGCAAAGATGGCAGCAAGTCGGCTGGTTCCCGCGCAAGATGCATGACGAACGGCCGCCCGTCATACGCGAGGGCGACGTCACGCGCTGCTACGCCGGCACGAGCGTGGTGCGCTATCAACGGTAAGATCCAGGCACGCTCGGCCGGCGTGTGAGGTGCAGCACGCGAGATCACCTGTAATCTGCTTCACACGCAAACGCGCGCAATCACGCTAGATGGAAAAGGTCGCGCCTCCGCGCGGCCTGTTCGGAGCTGGCGATGATGGCTGCACTGGCAAAGGCGATATCCCGCGCGACGAGAACCAACGTTGATGTCGAAACTCTGAAAGTTCTCGTGATCTTCTCGGGCGCGGGCTTGCTGCTCTCTCTCGTGGCCGCAATGATCTACGGACAGGCTGCCAGCGCCGCTTTGTTTTGAAAGCGCGCTTCGCCAAGCCGACGGTTCACCTCAGCGCCACCCAAGCGCCGGCGCCACATGCGTGAGGATCGCCTCGATGGCGTGCGCGCAATAGTCGACACCGAGCTGGTTCGGGATCGTCAACAGCAACGTGTCGGCCTCGGCGATCGCCTCGTCCGCCCGGAGCTGCTCGATCAGCACATCCGGCTCCGCCGCATAGGAGCGGCCGAAGATCGCTCGGGTGCGCGGGTCGATGAAGCCGACCTGGTCCTCGCTGCCGCGCTCGCCGCCGAAATAGGCCCGGTCGCGATCGTCGATCAGCGCGAAGATGCTGCGGCTGACGGACACGCGAGGCTCGCGCGGGTGGCCGGCCTCTTTCCAGGCTGCGCGATAGGTACGGATCTGCGCGGCCTGCTGCACATGGAAGGCTTCGCCGGTCTCGTCGTTCTTCAGGGTCGAGCTCTGCAGATTCATGCCGTGCTTGGCGGCCCAGACCGCCGTCGCGTTCGAGCCGGCACCCCACCAGATCCGTTCGCGCAGACCTTCCGCATGGGGCTCGAGCCGCAACAGGCCCGGCGGATTTGGGAACATCGGCTGCGGGTTGGGTTTTGCAAAACCTTCGCCGCGCAAGATGTCGAGAAAGACCTCGGCATGACGCCGGCCCATGTCGGCGTCGCTCTCGCCGTCGGCCGGTTGGAAACCGAAATAGCGCCAGCCGTCGATCACCTGCTCGGGCGAGCCGCGGCTGATGCCGAGCTGGAGGCGCCCGCCGGCGATGAGATCGGCAGAGCCTGCGTCCTCCGCCATGTAGAGCGGATTCTCGTAGCGCATGTCGATTACGGCCGTACCGATCTCGATCTTGCTGGTCCTGGCGCCGACGGCGGCGAGCAGCGGAAAGGGCGAGGCGAGCTGCCGCGCGAAATGGTGCACGCGAAAATAGGCGCCGTCAGCGCCGAGCTCTTCCGCCGCAACCGCAAGCTCGATCGATTGCAGCAGCGTGTCCGCGGCCGAGCGGGTCTGCGATTGCGGCGAGGGCGTCCAGTGCCCGAAGGAGAGGAATCCGATCTTTTTCATGGAGGCAACATATGGATGATGGGAACAGTTTACGACACCTCGGATCGAGGAAAAATGGCAACATGGGCAGGCGTGCACGCGTAAGTGCCGTTCCTCGAGGGGGAAGCGGACCGAAGCAGGCAACACTGCAAGCGCCCCTTTTCACCCAACTGAGACAGGTGCGCCGCAGGATTGTTGCGATGCAGAGCGCGCGGATGTAAAAGGACTGCGGCGGCAAGATCGTCTGAAACGCCAGCTGCGCTACGCCCCTCTCCAGCATGCGGTACCTGATCCCATGACAAAAGCGCGCGCCGTACCCATGCCCAGCAGCAGCGTGCTTGCGCCGCTTTACGCGGGCGCGGACCTTTTGGACGCCTTTGCAATTCAACTGCCGGCGGGCGCCAGCGATGATGTAGAGGTAATGGCACGCGCCGCGCTCGAGCGACAGGCGTGGTGGATTCGTGCGCTCACGCGTGTCCGCGACGTGGTGATGGCGACCGTCGCTGTCAAATCGTCGCGCGCCGTCGGTCTTGCCGCGGCGGCGCGTGGGCCGGTTATCGGCTTCTTCCCTGTGCTGTCAAAGACTGCGACGGAGTTGGTCGTGGGCGCGGATGACCGGCATCTCGACTTCCGCGTCACCATACAACTTCGCGCCGATGCAGCAAATGGGCGCGAGCTGGTCGCGGGCACCGTGGTGCATTGCCATAACCGACTGGGGCGCATCTATCTTGCGACGATAGCACCGTTTCATCGCGTGATCGTTCCGGCCAGTTTGGAACAGGCGGCAAGAGCAATGAAGAATTGAGCATGCCTTGGTGGTCGTGACCGGCTGCGGTCGACGAACGAGCCGGCTTCTGGCCCCTCGCTGACTTGCCGCGCGCAATCTGTCGAGGGCCGCTTGTGACCCAAAGCGGACTCCAGACGAGTCGCCCCTCTTGGAACGAAGAACGCCGCCCGCCGTTCAGATTTCTTTTAGGTGGGTGGATGCTCAAAGCCGAGGGTTACCGGGAGTTAGCCGAAGAATACCGAGAACGCGCGAGCAACGAACAATCGACGCGTCTTGCCAATGTCCTTTATAGTGTTTGCAACGCCTATCTAGCCTTAGCGAGCCAGCTCGAGCTTCTTTCGTTGGTCGAGCGCCAGGAGAGCGCGAGGATCGCGCGCGGCGACGCTTCAAAGAACTCCTAGAGAAAATCGTCGCGGGCGTGATCTTCGAAATAGCTCTCAGCGCGATCATAGACCACGAGCGTGTCGAGCTTCGCGCGCGGGCTTACGCCTTTGACTGTCATTCATGTTACTGGCTACCGGTATCGCGTATCGTTTCGCCAGAAGTTATGCCGTCTCAGGTATGTTGGCCACTGCCGAGGTTCAGTAGCATTTCACCCTAGCCGCCTGAAGAGAACTGCAAGACGCAGCCATTTTGGTCGATCTTGCGGGATGGTCGAGCCGAGCGCGATCCGTATCACTTAAGCCGCAGCGACGGCGGCTTGTGACCCGCAGCTGACCTCAAGTAGTTTCTGGAGAGCTTGGCAAACAATGCAAGGCGCCAACTCGCGCCAGCTATTCCGGCTTAGCCGAAAGGGCCAGCCCGTATGGCTGGCCCTTAAGGATATTATGTAAGCCGTCAGTAACGAGAAGCCGACGCGGCACCCCAATTAAACCGGTAGTTCAGGCCGGCCTTGATGGTGTGCTCGTCATTGCGGAAGCCAACGGCGGTAACAACACCACCGGCGCTGGTGAAGAGAGCGTTCCGCGTGCCAAAGTCGTAGTACTGGTATTCGACCTTGCCCGACCAGTTCTGGGCGAACATGTATTCGAGACCCGCGCCTACGGTGTAGCCATCGCGACCACCACCGTTGTTGGTGAAGGTGCCGCCGCCGAAACCGTTCGTAAGGCGGGAGTCAGCCCAGGCATAACCGCCTTTGACGTACAGCAGCGCCGGACCCCAGGTGTAGCCGAGGCGACCGGTGACCGAACCGAGCCCACGGTTGACGAAGGCATTGTCATTGGTGTCGAGGAAGCTGTAGTTCGCTTCAATGCCCAGCACCCAGTTCGGCGAGAACTGATGGTCGTAACCGACCTGCACGCCGCCCATGAACACACCGTCGTTGCTGCTGGTGCCGGTGAAGCCGGGGGCCAGAATGTTGTTGCTGCCACCGAATGCGCCGCCGACGTGACCGCCGATGTAAAAGCCGGTCCAGTTGTAAATCGGCGAGGCCTCGATCGGTGGGGCTTTGGTGTAAGGACGCGCGGCCATATCAGCCGCAGATGCTGTACCCGCTAGGGCAGCGAAAGCGACAGTAGCGAGAAGGAACTTTTTCATTTCGAGTCTCTCAGGTTTAAATAACGTGTGCCAAACGCTAACCCAACTCACTGAATTTGCTGTAGCGCGCCAGACACACGTGGCCGATCTGCTTGAGGAGCGCTCTGGTCATTTGTTAATTGAGGAACCATGTTGCCCCGGAACCGGGCGTCTGAGCTACGAGTTCCGTGGTTCCGCCATCGAAGGACTTATCATTGTGCATTCCAAAGCCCCGGCATGATCCAGAACTTGTTGTGCCAGTTCATACTGGAAGCTCATCGCCCCCGGATGTCGCATCTTGTCCGCTAGCTGACTTGCCGCACGTAGCCGGTGGAAGGACCGCCGGTGACCATTGCGGACTTCCGAATGCCGGCCGATGATGTCGCATGACAAGCCGTCCACCTGTGCTGATAGTCTTTGGCGGCCTTCCCGGCACGGGCAAGACAACAGTTTCTCGGGAGCTGACCAGACGTCTCGCGGCCACGTACCTTCGTATCGATGCCGTTGAGCAGACGCTACGAACCGCAGGTCATACGGTCGGCGCGATGGGCTATGTGGTAGCCACCGCACTCGCGGCTGAAAATCTCGAGCTTGGTCGTATCGTTGTTATAGACTGCGTTAATCCAGTCCTGGCAAGCCGTGTCAGATGGCGACAGATCGCCGCTCAGAAGGTGGCATGCGTCGTTGAGATCGAAGTGGTTTGCAGCGACCCGATCTTGCATCGACAACGAGTGGAAACGCGCACCTCAGACATCAGCGGCCTCAAGCTGCCAACGTGGGCTGAGGTAGTGAACCGAGACTATGAACCGTGGGATCGAGAACACCTGGTGCTCGATACGGCCGTTAGCTCGCTCGATCACCTGCTCGAACAGGCGGAGACGTATGTTCGCGCCCAGACTGGTTAGTCTCCTCTTGGCCCATAGCTGGCCTGCCGGGAGCAGCCGGTGCAGGACCGCTTGTGACCCATTGCGGACTTCCGAATGCCGGCCGATGATGTCGCATGACAAGCCGTCCACCTGTGCTGATAGTCTTTGGCGGCCTTCCCGGCACGGGCAAGACAACAGTTTCTCGGGAGCTGACCAGACGTCTCGCGGCCACGTACCTTCGTATCGATGCCGTTGAGCAGACGCTACGAACCGCAGGTCATACGGTCGGCGCGATGGGCTATGTGGTAGCCACCGCACTCGCGGCTGAAAATCTCGAGCTTGGTCGTATCGTTGTTATAGACTGCGTTAATCCAGTCCTGGCAAGCCGTGTCAGATGGCGACAGATCGCCGCTCAGAAGGTGGCATGCGTCGTTGAGATCGAAGTGGTTTGCAGCGACCCGATCTTGCATCGACAACGAGTGGAAACGCGCACCTCAGACATCAGCGGCCTCAAGCTGCCAACGTGGGCTGAGGTAGTGAACCGAGACTATGAACCGTGGGATCGAGAACACCTGGTGCTCGATACGGCCGTTAGCTCGCTCGATCACCTGCTCGAACAGGCGGAGACGTATGTTCGCGCCCAGACTGGTTAGTCCCCTCTTGGCCCGTTCCTGACCTGCCGGGCGCAGCCGGTGCAGGACCACTTGTGACCAGAACGGACATTTTTCCTTGATTGGTCTATCTCGACCTCAGCAATAATCCGTAAAGATCGACGCCCTAAAGTAGAGCAGCCAAATGATGTAAAGCCTTCGCTGCGAGGTTCGACCATGACGAGTTGGATGCGAGCAATGATGCTTGCTGCGTGGTCAGCGTCAGCGGTCGGCGCTGCATCGTTCGCTTCCTTGTTCACGCTCGCCAATTTGGCGTTCGGGATATACGAGGTCGCCCAAGGGCGCACAAAAGTTGCGGACCTGCCGGGCGTCGTGGTGGGCGGGGCCACCACCTTTGTGCTCGCGCTACTTTTCAGTTTCGCTATTACCGTTCCTGTAAGCTTGGTCATGGGAGCCTGCGCATATCCATTCCTGAATACTATTCGGGCTGTTGATCATTGGGCGTTCGGTGTCGGTGGTCTCGCGGTTGGTATGCTAATCTGGCTCGGGCTATCGTCGACCGGACCTGCCGGCAACTTGTACTTCGGATGATGGATTTCCGTCTTTGCCATAGGAGGCCTTGCGGGATGCGCCGGCGGGCTTGCATTTTCCCGACAGCTTCGCCGCGGTCAGGCTGAACGAAATCGTGCTTTCTAAGCTTGTCTAATGAACTAACGGATCCGTACGATTTCCGCTGTTGGCCCATACGCGACCTGCCGCGCGCAGCCGGTGCAGGATCGCTTGTGACCCATAGCGGTCAAACGAAGTCGGCGATAAAATATTGATTGCCCGAAACTGGAAATCAAACCCATGGCCTTCTGGATTGCCGGCGCGGTTGGATTGGTGATCGCCTACCTACTTGGCTCGATGCCCACGGGCTATCTGGCGGGGAAGCTCCTCAGGGGCATCGATATTCGAAAGCATGGCTCCAAATCCACCGGCGCCACGAATGTCTTGCGGACCCTCGGAAAATGGCCTGCGCTGGTGGTGCTCATCGTCGATGTGCTGAAGGGCGCGGCGGCCATCATCGTTGCCCGCTCGTTCTCTCCCTGGCTCTCGGCAGAGTTATCCTCGACACCGCCGAGAGCGCTTGAGTTGCAAACCTGGGTGCCATGGGCTGTTTGCTTGGCCGGAATTGCCGTTTTGTTGGGGCATGGCCGGTCGATCTGGCTGAACTTTACGGGCGGCAAATCTGCTGCGGCCGGGCTCGGCGTCTTGTTGGCGATGTCATGGCCGGTCGGATTGGGGGCCGCAGCGGTCTTTGGCATTGTGCTGGCTATGGTTCGGATTGTTTCTCTTGGCTCGATCCTCGCGGCGTTGACCGCAATCGTCCTCGTCTGCGCTCTGGAGCACCCGTTGCCCTATCGATTGCTGGTGATCGCAGGCGCCCTCTACGTGATCGTTCGCCATCGCGCGAACATTCAACGGCTGTTCGCGAGAACGGAGCCGCGCCTGGGTCGAAGCGGCTGGGATGCAAAAGCGCAACTCTAGCGCATGTACTTTCCGCTGCTTCGATATGCATATGGACTGCTTGTGGCCCAAACCGGACGGATGAGCTTACCCGCATTTGGGCCCCATTGTGGGAGTTCACTTGCGCGGTTCTCCTATCAATAGATGCGCAAATGAGAATTGCGGTAACGCTGTTGCTTGCAATCGTGCCTTGGTCGGCTTCGGCAGAGATAGGGCAAAACGAGAAGCTGCGCGAGATCATTACCAATCTCAAAGCTTGTGTCCGAACGCACGCACCTGAGGTTCAGGAGCCCGCCGACAAGGTAAGCGGCAATGCCGTCGACTACTTCATCAAGTGTGTAGTCCTCCCCTAGCTGATCTTGACCCAGCAAAAGTGGGCGCTGCCCCTCCTGGCGTACTTCGAGTGACGATTACAGAAGAGTGGAACACCATCGCGGGAGAGACACGCACACGCTGAGGGTCAACGGCTTCGCTCTTGAATGTCGCCTTTTGGCCCGTAGCTGACTCACAAAGTCGGACTGGCCATATCCGGTTTCGCGGACAGAGCGGACACCGCCTACCCCGCGATCGGCTTTACGACTACGTTCCCCAGCGCATCAGGGTGCGCACCGATGCCTGCTGTGTTGAATGGATTCAGTCGGGAGACCGATCGCTTCGAGCCTGCGCGGGACGCGGTGTGAAGCTCGAGGATATCGATACGGAGTAGCGGTTGGGGCTCGCCCTGCCACGCGTGCCGCGACAATGGCATCTTGCGCCTGTTTTGCCCGACGAGTCAATATTTCGTTAAAAGCTAATTTTCGTTTTCCGTTGTCTCACCCGGCGGATTCAACGGATTCGTCAACCGCCTAAGCCATTGATCCCGCTTATGCCGGCTACTGTGCATGGGGTTGTTTTGAGTGTTTTTGTTTGGACGCACGACAGTGCGAGGCTGAACCGGACCTGATCCGGCTCGCCCGCTACTTCATCACCCGCAGATTCTTGGTCGTGAACCGCTGCGTCTTTTCGCCGGGACGAACCGGCCGCCGCGTGCCGGCGGCCTTGCCGGTGCCGGGTGGCTGGTGCGCGGGGACCAGCTGGTCGGGGCGCGAGCCGATCAGATCGGCGCGACCCATCTCTTTCAGGGCCTCGCGCAGCACCGGCCAATTGTCGGGGTCGTGGTAGCGCAGGAACGCCTTGTGCAGCCGGCGCTGCCGCAGGCCCTTGATCGCCTCGACCTTGTCGCTGCCGCCGCGCCGCACGCCGCGCAGCGGGTTGACGCCGGTGTGGTACATCGCGGTCGCGGTCGCCATCGGCGAGGGCAGGAAGGTCTGCACTTGATCCGCGCGGTAGCGGTTCTTCTTCAGCCACAGCGCGAGGTTCATCATGTCCTCGTCGGTCGTGCCCGGATGTGCCGCGATGAAATACGGGATCAGATAGTATTTCTTGCCGGCCTGTTCGGCCGCGGCATCGAACATCCGCTTGAACTGGTTGTAGGCGCCGATGCCGGGCTTCATCATCTTGTCGAGCGGGCCGCGCTCGGTATGTTCGGGCGCGATCTTCAAATAGCCGCCGACGTGATGGGTGACGAGCTCCTTGATGTATTCGGGGCTCTCGACCGCGAGGTCGTAGCGCACGCCGGAGGCGACCATCACCTTCTTGATGCCCTTGGTCTCGCGCACCTTGCGATAGAGCCGGATCAGATCGTCATGCGAGGTGTTGAGGTTCGGGCAGATCTCCGGGAAGACGCAGGACGGCCGCCGGCACGCCGCCTCGACCTTCGGGTCCTTGCACGCCATCCGGTACATGTTGGCGGTGGGACCGCCGATGTCGGAGATCACGCCGGTGAAGCCCGGCGTCTTGTCGCGGATCTTCTCGATCTCGCGCAGGATCGAGCCCTCGGAGCGGTTCTGGATGATGCGGCCCTCGTGCTCGGTGATCGAGCAGAAGGTGCAGCCGCCAAAACAGCCGCGCATGATCGTCACCGAGAATTTGATCATGTCCCACGCCGGAATCTTGGCATCACCGTAAGACGGATGCGGGGCGCGCGCGTAGGGAAGATCGTAGACCGCGTCCATCTCCTCGCTGGTCAGCGGGATCGGCGGCGGGTTGAGCCAGAGGTCGCGGTCGCCGTGGCGCTGCACCAGCGGCCGCGCATTGCCGGGATTGCTCTCCCGGTGCAGCACGCGTGACGCGCGCGCATAGGCTTCCTTGTCCTGCTCGACCTGCTCCAGCGCCGGCAGCCGGATCACGGTCAAACCTTTGGTGCGCGAAGCGCCTTCGTCGGCGGAGTCGATATCGTCGGCGTGCAGTTCGTTATAGTCCTCAGGCACGCGGCGGAACAGCGCGACGCCCCTGATGTCGTCGAGCTCGCGCGGCGCCTCGCCGGCGGCCAGACGGTTCGCCACTTCGACGACGGCGCGCTCGGCATTGCCGTAGAGCAAGAGGTCCGCCTTGGCGTCGGCCAGCACCGAGCGGCGCACCTTGTCGGACCAGTAATCGTAATGCGCGATCCGGCGCAGCGACGCCTCGATGCCGCCGAGCACGACCGGGACGCCCTTGAACGCTTCGCGGCAACGCTGCGCATAGACGACCGTGCAGCGGTCCGGCCGCTTGCCGCCTTCGCCGCCCGCGGTATAGGCATCGTCGCTGCGTATGCGGCGGTCCGCGGTGTAGCGGTTCACCATCGAATCCATGTTGCCGCCGGTGACGCCGAAGAACACTTTTGGCTTGCCCAGCGCCTTGAACGGCTCGGCCGAATGCCAGTCCGGCTGCGAGATGATGCCGACGCGAAAACCCTGCGCCTCCAGCAGGCGGCCGATGATGGCCATGCCGAAGCTGGGATGGTCGACATAGGCATCGCCCGTCACCAGCACGATGTCGCAGGCGTCCCAGCCGAGCGCGTCCATCTCGGCGCGGCTCATCGGGAGGAACGGCGCCGGCTTGTGCGGGCGTGCCTGCGCCATCAGGGGCTTTTCGGCGGCGATGATCTGGATGTCCATGGTGCATACGCATAGGACTCCGGGGCGGCGAATACAACCGACAGGCCCGTGAAAGATCCGGTTCCGCGGCCGGCAGCCCGGGCGTGCGACCGCGTTAACCGTTCGCGAGCGCCGCCATCAGCTGTGTATGCCTTCTCGGATCACGCGCAGGAACCAACTGCCCTCGCGAACATTCTGATGCAGGGTTTGCGCCGGGCCCGGCTGGCGCGCGCTCGCCTCCGGGGTCTAATATTGCCTCGATGTTCGCCTCGGGCGGATGGGGGAGCCGTGAGTACAGTCATAGAGAACTTGCTGCTTCGAAAGCAGAAGCTGGTTGAGCAGCTCGAGAAGGCGCCCACGGTCGAGGACCGCGACAGGATCGAGCACCAGCTCGAACAGATCAACACCGCGCTGGATTTTCTGGACAGGCCCGGCACGAAAAGCGCGCGGTAGGAGCGCTCAATCCACCTGCAGCGCTTTTGCGTAGACCACGCCCGAATTGGTGACGTGCGTGGTCATCAGCGTCGCGAAGGCGGCGAACTCGCCGCGGGCGAACAGATCGAGCAGCTTGCGATGCTCGTCGAAGGACGTGCGCGTGCGCACGTCGATCGGCGAAGTCAAATTGGTGCGCAGTGCTGCGACGCGGCTGGATGCGAGCTGATAGGATTCGGCGAGATAGTGGTTGCCGCAGTGGGCGAACAGCGCCTCGTGGAAAGCGGCATCGGCGCGCCCGTAGGCGATATTGTCCCTGGCCGCAATCGCCGGCTCCATTGCCGCGATCGCCTCGCTCATCGTCGCGGTCGCACCGGCGCGATCATGGTGGAAGGCGAGCTCGGCGGCCTTGGGCTCCAGCGCGATTCGGAACGTGCAGAGCGCGGTGATGTCTTCGGCGCTTGGCGTGAAGACAAAACTGCCGACCTGCGGGCGGATCACCACGAGGCCCTGCGCCTGCAACTGACCCATCGCCTCGCGCACCGGCGTGCGGCTGACGCCGAAGGAGTTTGCCACCATCTCCTCCGAGATGGCGGCGCCGAGCGCGAACTCGCCGTCGATGATGGCCTGGCGCAGCCGCTGCATCACCCGCTGCGACAGCGATTTCGGTGCATCGAGCTTCAGCGATCGCATCGGCTCTCTCAGATCACCTTGCCGGGGTTGAGCAGATGATCGGGATCGAGCGCGGCCTTCAGCGTCCGCATCAGCGCGATCTCGGCCTCGCTGCGGGCATGACCAAGCCACTTCTTCTTCAGCGTGCCGATGCCGTGCTCGGCGGAGACGCTGCCGCCCAACTCGCGTACGAGGCCGTAGATGATCGCATCCATCTCCTCCTTCGGCTGCTGCTCGACGGCAAGGCCGGTCACCCAGGAGACGAGATGCAGATTGCCGTCGCCGATATGGCCGTAATAGACGCTCTCGCATCCCTCGATGCCATCCGCGAGCGCCGCCTTGCAGCGCGTGACGAACTCGTCCATCCGCGCTACCGCAAGCCCGATGTCGTAGGAGATGTGCGGCCCCAGCACCTGACCGAACTCGGCGCAGATGTCGCGCACGCGCCAGAAGCTTTGCGTCTGCGCCAGCGATTGCGCCACGGCAGCGTCGGCGAGCAGCCCGCGCTCCATCAGCTCTTCGAGCCAGCTTTGGAAGCGCGGCGCGTCGAGGCTCTCGTCGGTGCCCTGCGCTTCCACCAGCACATAGAGGCCGTGGCCCGCGGCGACCGGCGGCTTGACGCCGGCGCGAGTCGTGATGACGTCCCAGTAATCCGGCCACATCACCTCGAATGCCGACAGCAGCGGGCCGAGCCCGCTTCGCGCGGCGCCGAGCAGCGCAATCACCGCGGCATAGTCCTCGAGCGCGCAGAGCGCGGCCATGGTCGAGCGCGGCTTTGGAAACAGCCGCAGCACCACGCGGGTGATGATGCCGAGCGTGCCTTCCGAGCCGATGAACAGATGCTTCAGATCATAGCCGGCATTGTTCTTCATCAGCTTGTTGAGGCTGGTGATGATGGTGCCGTCGGGCAGCACGACTTCGAGCCCGAGCACCAGCTCGCGCGTCATGCCGTAGCGGATCACGCGGTTGCCGCCGGCATTGGTCGAGAGGTTGCCGCCGATCGCGCAGGAGCCGCGCGAGCCGAGGTCGAGCGGAAAGAAGAACCCGGCCTCGTCGGCCGCCATCTGGATCGTCTGAAGCGGCGTACCTGCTTTCACCGTCATCGTCATCGAGGCATGATCGATCTCCTCGATGCCGCTCATGCGCTCCAGCGAGATCGCGACCCAGCCTGCTTCTGGCGATGCGCCGCGGCACAGCCCGGTCAATCCGCCTTGCGGCACGAACGGCAGACGCGCCTGCCGACAGGTCGCGATCGCATCGGCAACGCCTTGGGCGTCGACCGGGCGGATCACCGCCAGCGGCGTTTGCGGCAGGCTCGCGCTCCAGTCGTTGCAATTGCGCGCGGGCACGTCGGTGCCGACAAGCACGGCAGCCGCGCCGAGCCTGTCGCGCAGGGCGCCGAGCAGTTGGTCGGGCCGCTCGATGGGGGTCACCATGTTCATGCGAGACCTCCTCGGAATCTGGCTGCGTGTTATGTCCGCCATGACGGCGGAAAGGGTTTGCGCGTTTGTTGTATGTAAGGTACAAGGCGGAAAGTAAAGCAAAAACAAGGCTGGTGTCATGACCGAGGCAATTCGCGGGTTCTGGGTGGCGTCGGCGACGCCGCTGGCGACGGACGGCAGCGTGGACTCCGCAAAGCTCGCCGCCCACGCCAAGCAACTCTTCGATAAGGGCGTCGACGGTGTCGTGCTGTTCGGCACCACCGGCGAGGGCACCTCGTTTAATGTCGCCGAACGGGTCGCGACCATCGAAGCCGTGCTCAAGGCCGGCGTCGCGCCGGACCGCATTGGAATCGGCGGCGGCTTCCCCGCGATCAGCGACAGCATCGCGCTGACGCGCGCCGTGCTCGGTCTCGGCCTGCGTCACGCGCTGTATCTGCCGCCTTACTTCGATCGCAGCGTCAGCCCTGAAGGCATCGAGGATGCGTTTGCAGCGATCCTTGACGGCGTCGCCGACGATCGCCTGCGTGCCTACCTCTATCATATCCCGCAGATCTCGGGTGTCGCGATCCCGACGAGCGTCGCCGCGAATTTGCGCAAGCGCTACGGCAAGGTCGTTGCGGGCTTGAAAGATTCCAGCGGCGACTTCAAGCAGTTCCAGGCGTTCCGTGCCGCGGCCCCCGAGCTCGCCATCACCGTCGGCAACGAGGTTGACATCGCCCGCGCGATCGCCGCCGGCGGTGCCGGCACCATCTGCGGCATGGCCAACATCGCGCCGGAGCTGGTCAAGGCGATGATCGACGGCAAGGATGTCGAAGCACGCATGCAGGCTGCCGTGGACATCGTGGTGAAATCACCATCCTTCCTCACGACGTTGAAAGCCATTCTCGCGGCACAGACCGGCGATGCGAGCTGGCTGCGCGTGCGGCCGCCGCTCCGGGCATTGTCCGACGGCACCGCGCTCAAGCGGAAGCTCGACGAGCTGACGGCCCCAGCCATCGCGTGAGATCGCGCAGAACCGCGACAGGTTGCCGCGAATTTGCGCGCTGCGTGTCGCGCTCGCTGCGCAATCAATCGAGGATTGCCGAATAGCGCGATCGGAATCTAGAACCATTCAACACTAGAGCGATTCAAGTCCGCTTGCGGTTCTCTTCACGAACAGCGGCTGTTAGACGCGCCAGCTTCTGCGTCTGACTTGGAAGTGAATCGAAAGTGCGTGCTTACCTGGACGGCCAGCGCGTCAGCGGTCGTCGAACGCCTGCCGGCGACAGCCGCGCGGCTCTTCTCATCGGAGCGGCCGTGCTGCTCGCTGAATGTCCCTCCCGCACGACGAGCGCGCAGGCGCAATCGGCGCTGCCGCCGGTGACGGTGGAGGCGCCGGCGCCGCGGCCGAAAACGGCGCGCGCATCGGAAACATCTCAACGCCGGACGC
This sequence comes from Bradyrhizobium sp. Kon69, assembly GCF_055807515.1. Lineage (NCBI taxonomy): Bacteria > Pseudomonadati > Pseudomonadota > Alphaproteobacteria > Hyphomicrobiales > Nitrobacteraceae > Bradyrhizobium > Bradyrhizobium sp. Kon69. The sequence continues at coordinate 25,732 of NZ_JBVVOS010000017.1, forward strand.
AAGCGGCCGCGCGTCAGCGCAGCCGCAATGCCACCACCCCCGCGGCTCCGACGCCATCGGAACGCGCCGCGGCTGATGCCGCCGCGCAACAAGCCGCAAAGCTCGGCTACCGCGCGATGCCGAGCGCGACCACGTTGCGCAGCGGCGCCTCGCCGCTCGACACCTCGCAGTCTGTCAACGTCGTTCCCGCACAGGTGTTGAAGGACCAGCTTCCGCGTAATATCGACGATGCACTGGTCAACATCAGCGGGATCACCCAGACCAACACGCTCGCCGGCACCCAGGATGCCGTGATCCGCCGTGGCTTCGGCGACAACCGCGACGGCTCGATCATGCGCAACGGCATGCCGCTGGTGCAGGGGCGCAGCCTGAACGCCGCGGTCGAAAGCGTCGAGGTGCTGAAGGGGCCGGCATCGCTACTTTACGGCATCATGGATCCCGGCGGCATCGTCAACACCATCAGCAAGCGTCCGGAGCTCTACCAGCACGGTTCGGTCACGCTGCTCGGCTCGACCTTCGCGAACAATCGCAATGGCGCCGACGGCACGCTCGACATCACCGGTCCGATCGGCGACGGCGGTCTCGCCTATCGTTTCATCGGCTACGGCGTCAGCGAGGACTATTGGCGCAACTTCGGGCGCCACAGGGAAATGCTGGTGAACCCGTCGCTCGCCTGGTACGGCGACACCACGACGGTCCAGCTCACCTACGAGCACCGCGAATTCATCACTCCGTTCGACCGCGGCACCGCGTTCGTCAACGGCGCTCCGCTGGCGATCCCGAAGACGCGCCGGCTCGACGAGCCCTTCAACAACATGTGGGGCACCTCCGACCTGGTGCAGGCCTCGATCGAGCAGAAGCTCGACGACAATTGGAAGGTCACGGCGGCCTACAGCTACAACACCGAGACCTATAGCGCCAACCAGCTCCGCATCACCAGCGTCGACGCTAAAACCGGCGTCGAGAAACGCAGCAACGATGGCACCCAGAACTCGCTAAGCAACGCCAGTTACGGCACCTCCTATCTCCAGGGTGATGTCTGGGTGGGCGGCTTCCGCAACGAGATCCTGTTCGGCGGCGAAGCGCTGTATCGCACCATCGATCGCCGCGACCTGATCCGCCAGGCGACCGCCAACTTCAATTTCTACAATCCGGTCTACGGACTGATCTCGCCGGGCACGGCTGTTTCGCCAACGGACAGCGAACAGACCGACCAGCTCGGCACCCGCGGCTTCTTCGCTCAGGACACCTTCCATCTGACCAACTGGCTGTCCGTGGTCGGAGGCGTGCGCTGGATGGAATACGAGCAGCTCGCCGGAAAAGGCCGGCCCGTCTTCGTCACGAACACCAATTTGTCAGGCGACAAGGTGCTGCCGCTCGGCGGCGTCGTCGTCAAGCTGAACGAGCAGCTCTCCTACTACGTGAGCTATACGCAGTCGTTGAAGCCAACATCGGTCATCGCAGCCTTCACCTCCGGCTTTGTCGTCGACTCCACCATCGCGCCCGAAGAAGGAACGCAATGGGAGACCGGTCTGAAGTTCGATGTCAACAAGCGGCTGTCGGGCACCTTGGCCGTCTACGACATCCAGAAGAAGAATGTCCTGGTGCTGGATGACATCGGTGGAGGCAAGTCGGCGGCGCGCGCCTCCGGCGCGGCCAAGTCGCGCGGCGTCGAATTGGACGTGACCGGCAAACTGACTGATCAATGGAGCCTGATCGGCAGCTACGGGTATACCGATGCACGTTTGGTCAACGACCCCGTCGTCGGCAACGCCAAGTTGTTCAACGCCGCCATGAACACGGCTTCGCTCTATCTCGTCTACGATTTCGGCGATGCGCTGCCCGGACGTCTGCGGCTCGGCGGCGGCGCGCACTATGCCGGCGACCGGCCGGGCGACTCCCTCAACACGTTCTTCCTGCCGGCCTACACCGTCGCAGACGTCTTTGCGACCTACGACACGAAAATCGACAATCTGCCGGTGACCTATCAGTTCAACGTCAAGAACGTGTTCGACAAGCTCTACTATACTTCCAGTACCGGCAACGCCTTGAATGTCGCCATTGGCGATGCCCGACGCTTCTCGCTGTCGGCGACGGTGAAGTTCTAACGATGGCCGCGCTGCTGGGGCGTCACATCAAGGCCGCCCTCCACCAGATCCATTCCATCGCCGGCCTCATGCTCGCGCTGTTGCTTGCCGTGATCGCGTTGACCGGCGCGATCATGAGTTTTGAGGATGAGATCGTCGATCATCTCAACGCCGGCATCATGCAGGTCGCGCCGCGCCAGGCACCGGCGCTGATGCCGGACGAACTGGTTGCGCGCCTGACTGCGGCGCAGGATGTCGGCAAGGTCTCCGCCGTGACGCTGGCAAGTGATCCGTCCGCCGCGGTGCATGTGCGATTCGCCCGCGACGAACGAGGCGCGCGGCCGTCCTCGCTCTATGTCGATCCCTATGACGCGCGCGCGTTGGGCGCACCGCGCGGCGAAGAGTTTTTCGCGACCGTGCGCAAGCTGCATCGCTGGCTGTTGGTTCCCGGCGACGCCAAGGGCTGGGGGCGTCAGATCACGGGCGTGGCCGCGCTCGGCTTGATCGTGATGCTCATCTCGGGCCTCGTGCTGCGCTGGCCGCGGCGTGCAGGCAGCGTGAAGATGTGGCTTAAGCCCAATCTCGGCCTCAGCGGACGCGGCCTCCATCGCTCGCTGCACGCGGTGATCGGCACCTGGGTCCTGCCGGTCTATCTGGTGATGACCCTCACCGGGCTCTGGTACTCGTTCGACTGGTACAAGGACGGCGTCGTCTGGTTGCTGTCGCGCCCGCAGGCCGCCGCGGCGAAGATGCAGCCGAAGATGCCTGCAAAGGCGTCGCGTGTCGCCGGCGCCGGCGAGACGGCACAGCCGATCGGCTTTGATCGCGCATGGGCGGCTTTCCTGCACGAAGAGGGCAGCCGCTTCTCCAAGGCTCTGTTGACGCTGCCGGCCGGTTCGGGGACGACGATCCGGATCCGCTCATGGGGGAAAGACTCCACGCTCGATACCACCCGCGACGAATTCCGCATCGACGCCGTCACCGGTCAACTGGTCTCCGCGGAACGTTACGCCGACAAGACGTTCGGCGAGAAGATCATCGCGAACGTGCTCGACATCCACCGCGGCGCGATTCTGGGTTGGCCCGGCAAGCTCGCGTTCATGGTCGCGGCTGCGCTGATGCCGCTGTTCGCGGTCACGGGCATTTCGCTCTACCTGTCGCGCCGCAGGCTGCGGCGCCCGGCGCAGCCGCAGCTCGGACGGCTCGTGCCCGGCGAGTGATCGCGTCGACTGCCGTTCGGCGAGCGCCGAATAGCAGCGACAACGAATCACATTGGGCGCCGCGGGTAAGAAGCACTTGTCGGAGCTTTCGCAAAATGGTTCGATTGGCGAGGTGCATCCTAGAGTGGTGGTTATCTGATGGCGTTGTCTGAACGCGACGAGATCGAAGAGACGGCGCTGCCTGCCGTACTGGTGAGACGCAGTGACCTGCCCGTGCCGCTCACGCATAGGGCGCGAAGTTTCTTCGGCGGACTTCCCAGGCTGCCCCCAGAATTGGAGTGGCCGACGGCGGAAGTCAGGGCGAACAAAACCTTGGAGACCGTCGCGCTCACCTTCGTCGCTCAGATCGACCTGGCCGAAGTCCCGGGCTCCGGTTGGTCGCCGCTGCCGAAACGAGGCACTCTCTATTTCTTCTGCAGCTCCGTGTTCGTGGGCGAAGGACGTCCGCCTTGCCGCATTCTCTACGGTACTGCTGCGGGTGACGCATATCCCGACCGCGCGCCACCGTCCGATCTAATGCCGCTGGTGGGAACCGGTGGTGACGCCCAGGTCAAATGGCTCGATCCGGCGCTCGATTTTCATTCCAAGATCGAATTCAAGTATCCACTTTCTTTCCAGGTATTCCGGGACTTCTATTTCCACGAGGACGCCGTCGGAGGCGAACTCATGATCGCAGAATTATGCAAGGCATTGGGTCGCGGTGAGCCGCAAGGACCTGATTTTCTGCAATTCAGAATGGCGTCCGAATACGAGAAGGACGATCATTGGCCTTTCAATTGGCTCCTGATCAATCACGTGGTTCGGTCTGTGCTGTCGCACGTCGTTCGCGACCTGACACCCGGATACTCCTACAAGCCGCTCAACGACGAGGGAGTCGCGGAATTGAAGCGCCTTCGGGCTGGCGCAATCGGATGGCTCGAGCGCTGTCGGGCGCTGACGCCGATGGATAACGTGGATGCGGACACAAGAGCGATCTTTCGGGCTTGGTGGATCGACGTCGTGCGCACCTACGAGAGTATCCGACAATACGTCTATACGTATTCGTCCACAATCGCGTCGGACCTCGGCAATGCCATCAATCATACGATCCGATGCATGGCGGAGCAGAACGTCGAAGTGTCCGACGAAGTTCCTCTCAGCTATTTGAAGAATTTCGCGCGTCGAAATCATTGGAAGACCCCGACCCTAAGAGACGGTCAATATCGCCACTTCAACACCGCCCTGCATCAGATGCTGGGATATGGCAGCGGCCCGCAAGATGCGACGGAGCAGCACTTGGAGGATATATTATTGCTCCAGATGCAAGGTGATCTCGCGTTTCTTGACTGGCACGCCAACATCGGATGCACGCTTCATTTCTGGATCGACCGCGATGCTCTCGATCGGCTCGACTTCGCGAAGGTGGTCGCTACATACGAATGTGATTGAGGTGACGCCGACGTGATGAACTCGCGACCGGGTCGAGAGGCGTTCGCGCGCAGGATCTTCCTCCTCGACCATGATGTGTCTGACAAGGGCTGTCGAATTTGATTGTGCGCGGCATGGCTAGCCAATGCCGCAACAATGGTTCAAAAGCTCTTGGCCACTTCTTAGAGTTTATGCCATGACGCTCCCGACCGTTAGCCCCGCCGACATCCGCCGCGCGCTGCTGCTCCGCGAGGAGATCGCGCTGCTCGATCTCAGGCACGAGGCTGGTTTTGCGACGGGACATCCGCTCTTCGCGGCGAACATGGCCGCGGACCGGATCGCGATCGAAGCCGAGGTCAGGCTGCCGCGCAAGAATGTGCCGATCGTGCTCTATGACGACGGCGAGGGCCTCGCCACTGCCGGCGCCGAGCGGCTGGCCGCGCTCGGCTATACCAATGTCCGCGCGCTCGATGGCGGGCTGAAGGCCTGGCGCGACGCCGGCTATCAAATCTTCGAGGACGTCAACTCCTACTCCAAAGCCTTTGGCGAGCTGGTCGAGTCGCGCCGGCACACGCCGTCGTTCAGTGCCGACGAGGTGGCAAAACTCATCGCGGACAAGGCCAACATCGCCATCCTCGACGTTCGCCGCTTCGACGAATACGCCACCATGAACATTCCGGGCTCGGTCAGCGTGCCCGGCGCGGAGCTGGTGCTGCGCGCAGGGCAGGCGGCACCCGATGCCGACACCACCATCATCGTGAATTGCGCCGGCCGCACACGCTCGATCATCGGCACCCAATCGCTGATCAATGCCGGCGTCCCGAACAAGGTCCGGGCGCTGCGCAACGGCACCATCGGCTGGACGCTGGCGCGGCATACGCTCGGCCACGGTGCCGACCGGCGTGGCGCGATCGGATCGTTCGAAGGCGGCCCGGCTAATGCGCGCGACGTCGCCTATCGCGCCGGTGTGCGCCACATCGACGCGAGCGAGATGTCTGCGCTTGTCGCGCAGACCGATCGCACGCTCTATCGCTTCGACGTGCGTGACGCCGAGGAATATGCCGCCGGCCATCTCACCGGCTTTCGCCACTATCCCGGCGGCCAGCTCGTGCAGGAGACGGACATGGCGGCGCCGGTGCGCGGCGCGCGCATGGTGCTGACCGACGACAAGGGCGTCCGCGCCGACATGACGGCGTCCTGGCTCGCGCAGATGGGCTGGGAGGTCTATGTGCAGGAAGGTGGCTATGACGGCGCGCTCGAAATCGGTCCGCCGCACGTCCTGCCCCGGCCCGACCCCGCCCACCGTTACCGCCGCCCCTATGAAGGCACCGGCGTCGACGAGCGCGCGATGCAGGCCTATCTCGACTGGGAATATGGCCTGGTCGAACAATTGCGTCTTGACGGCACGCACGGGTTTTACGTGATCTGACGATCGCCCCGCCATCTTCTCCCCGTATCCGAACCCTATTGTGCTGCGCATCCTCCGCGGTCTATGAGCTGCGGCGAAGGTGTGACCCACGGAGATTTCATGTCAGTCCCAGGCCAAAGCCCTGAGCGGAGCGCGAAGGCGCTGCTGCTTGAAGGCGTCAACGACAGCGCCGTGGACCTGTTCAGAACGGCGGGTTTCACCAATGTCGAGCGCCTGACCAAGGCGCTGGACGGCGAGGATTTGCGGCGGGCGCTCAAGGGCGTGTCGCTGCTCGGCATCCGCTCGCGCACCCAGATCACTGATGAAGTGCTGGAGGCGGCCGACCAGCTTCTCGCCGTCGGCTGCTTCAGCGTCGGTACCAACCAGGTCGATCTGCTGGCGGCACGCAAGCGCGGCATTCCGGTGTTCAACGCGCCGTTCTCCAACACGCGCAGCGTCGCCGAGCTCGTGATCGGCGAGATCGTGATGCTGCTGCGCCGCATCTTCCCGCGCTCGGTGTCGGCCCATGAGGGCGGCTGGGACAAGTCGGCGACCGGCAGCCGCGAGGTGCGCGGCCGCACCCTCGGCATCATCGGCTACGGCAATATCGGCTCGCAGCTCTCGACGCTGGCCGAGGCGATCGGCATGCGCGTGATCTATTTCGATCGCACCGACAAGCTCCGCCACGGCAACACCGAGCCGGTCGAGAAGCTGGAAGAGCTGCTGGCGCAGAGCGACGTCGTCAGCCTGCATGTGCCGGAGACGCCGGAGACCGCCGGGATGATCGGCGAGAAGGAGTTGCGGGCGATGAAACCCGGCTCCCTCCTGATCAACAACAGCCGCGGCACCGTCGTCGATCTCGACGCGCTGGCGGGAGCTCTGCGCGACGGCCATCTCGCGGGTGCCGCGATCGACGTGTTTCCGGTCGAGCCGTCCTCGAATTCCGATCGCTTCAAGAGCCCGGTGCAGGGCCTCGGCAACGTCATCCTCACGCCGCATATCGGCGGCTCGACCGAAGAGGCGCAGGAGCGCATCGGCGGCGAGGTGGCGCGCAAGCTGGTCGATTTTTTCATCACCGGCTCGACCACGGGGGCCGTGAATTTTCCGGAGGTGCAGTTGCATCTGCGTCCCTCCGGCGCGCGCTTCAGCCACGTCCATCGCAACGTGCCCGGCATGCTGCGCCGGCTGAACGAGGTCTTCCTCCAGCGCGACATCAACATCGCCGCGCAGTATCTGGAGACCTCCGGCGACCTCGGTTACGTCGTGCTCGACGCCGACCTTGGCGGCCAGGATTCAGGCGCGCTGCTGCAGCAGATCCGCAGCCTCGAGGGCACCGTCGGCGCGCGGCTGGTGTTTGAGCACTAGCACTGCATTGACGGCCGGCTGCAGGGCGCCTTGAATGCGGCCTGCTGACAGAACGAACAGAAACTCAGGGGGAAACGATGGCGCAAATCCATGTGAAGCTGTGCGCGTTGCTGGTGGGCGCAGCGGGCGCGCTTGGCGCGAATTCCGCTTTAGCAGTGACATTGCCTGAGGATGCGGACGCCGTCTGCAAGGGCTTGGTCGGCAGCACTGACGCCGTGAAGATCGATTCGGCGACGTTGCTGGCGCCGTCGCAGCTTGCCGTCGCCGAGCGCGGCCCGACGCCGTCGGGGCGCGTCACGCCCGCCAATCCCGGCTTCTGCAAGGTGCTCGGCCATATCGATCCCACCGATCCCAAGGCGCCGCCGATCAGATTTCAGGTCAATCTGCCCGTCGAATGGAACGGCCGCTCGCTGCAATATGGCGGGGGCGGATTCAACGGCGTGCTGATCACGGGCCTGACGCTGCCGCCGGCCTATCCCTTCGACAAGCCGTCGCCGCTCGCGCGCGGCTTCGTCACCTACGGCACCGATTCCGGTCATGAGTCCAAGCCGGGCGAGCCGCCGCAGCTGTTCGCGCTCAACGACGAAGCCTTCGAGAATTTCGCCCATCGCGCCTACAAGAAGGTGCGCGATGCCGCCGTCGCGCTGATGCAGCGCGCCTACGGCAAGAGACCTGAGAAGATGTACTTCATGGGGTCGTCCGAGGGCGGCCGCGAAGGCCTCACCATGGCGCAACGCTATCCCGACGATTTCGACGGTATCTTTGCCCGCGTGCCCGTCATCAACTGGGTCGGCCTGCAGCATGCCGGCACGCGCTCGGGTCTCGTGACCATGGGCGATGGCTGGATCAACCCGGCGCAGGTGAAGCTCGTGGGCGATGCCGTGCGGGCGGCTTGCGACAAGGCCGATGGCTCCGATGACGCGCTGGTGCAAGACCCCGTGTCCTGCAAGGCGGTCTTCAAGGCGGAGACGCTGCGTTGCGCGAGCGGCAAGACGGGCGATCAGTGCCTCACCGACGCACAAATTAAGGCGATCGACACCCTGCATGCGACCTACAAATTCCCGTTCCCGCTCGCCAACGGCCTTGACGACTATCCGGGCTGGGGCGTGTCGGGCGAGGACACGCCGGCGGTCGGCCCGACCGGCGGCTGGGTCGCGTGGTGGCTCGGCGCGGCGCCTCCCGCGCAGCCGCCCGCGCCCAATAACGGCATCGCCTGGATCTACGGCGCCGGCGGCATCCAATATGTGTTCGCGCGCGATCCCAAGCTCGACGTGACGACGTATAAGCCCGAACAGCACAAGGCGCGGCTGCTCGAGGTCTCCAGCCTGATGGATTCGACCGACCCCGACCTCAGCCGCTTCCGCGCTCGCGGCGGGCGGCTGATCATGCTCGAACACATGGCGGACTATGCGCAGAGCCCCTATGCCGGCATCCGCTATTTCGAGAGCGTCGAACGCAAGCTCGGCAAGGCCGAGACGGCTGAATTCGCGCGGCTCTACACCGCGCCCGGGGTCGACCATGTCGGCTCCGGCGCGCCGGCCAATGTCGACATGCTGAGCGCGCTGGTCGACTGGGTCGAAAAGGGCACGGCGCCCGGCGATCTGGAAGTTACCGAGCAGAAGGTCGAAGCGCCGTCGTTTGCGACGCTTCGCGCGCTGCCGCTGTGCCGCTGGCCGGCCTGGCCGCACTACAAGAGCGGGCCGCTGACAGAGGCGTCGAGCTTCACCTGCGCGCCGTAACAGGCGCGCCATGTCGGAGGAAGCGTCACCCGGCGGCCATTGCCTGCGCGCCGCCGAGCAGCTGCGCGTTGAGCCGGCCGCCGGAGAACAGCATGTCGTCAAGGGCTTCGTCGATATCGGCGGAGATCACGGTGTTGCCGCCGTCCCGTGCGATGCTTCCTTGCGCCAGCCGCCGCATCAGCTCCTTGATAAAGGCGCAACTCGTGCCCTCGCTGCGTCGGGCAGCCTCCGCGATCACCGCCCCCTCGAGCGGCAATCCCCTGCCGTAGAGACGGACCAGCTTGCCGCGGCCGGTCTCGTCGGGCAGCGGCACTTCGATGGCTTGATCGATGCGGCCGGGGCGACCCGCGAGAGCTCCTTCGAGGTCCTCCGGCCGGTTCGTGGTCAGGACGAACAGGATGTCGGCATCTTCCTTCAGCCCGTCCATCTCGTTGAGCAGCTTGTTCAGCATGGATTCCTCACACGGCCCCATGTCATCGCGGTCGCGGGCGATGAGATCGACATCCTCGATCACCACCATCGACGGCTGGAGCAGCCGTGCCAGGCTCATATAGGCGCCGAGCAGACCGATCTGCTCGGCCGTGATGATCAGCGTCGTATGCCCGGGCAAATGCGTTGCGAGATAGCGGATCGTGTGGGTCTTGCCGGTGCCCGGCGGCCCGTACAGCAAGATGCCTTTGCGTGTCGATTGACCCAGCCGGCGCAATTGGTCTCGGGTGTTGACGAAGGTCAGAACGTTGCGATCGAGCAGCCGCAGGGTCTGCTCCGGCAGAATCACCTCGTCGCGCGCGACCTGCGGCAAGCGATGCACCGTGATGCCGCGCGAGCGACCGCGATAGTCAGAGTCGGCATCGAGCGACAGGATCTTGCCGCGATAGGTCCGCGCAGCCTGTACGGCTTCTTCCAATTCATTGAAGCATTGCTGGACGAGAGCCGCGCCTGCGGAACCTGAAGGCACCAGGATCTCGATCCGAATTCCGGGCTCGCGACTGTATTCGCGGTGTGCGCAGAGCAAAACCGCATAGCGGAGATGATCCTGCTCACACAGCCATAGTCCGTTATCCAGACACTTGACCGGGCTCTTCTCGCCTACGTCGACGTCGGAATATTGCAGCGGGGCGATCGCAATCGCATAGCGGCCCTCCTTGAGCAGCCGTGGAATCGACAGCGTTTCGTAGCGCTGCTCCTCGTTCAGTCCCACCAGCCGGATGGCCTTGCCGAAGAGCCGGTCGACCGCGGCTTGAAGATCGACCCGCATGTGGCCGGGAAATTGGCGGATCGTGGTCACGAGTTTGCTGCGCGCGGTGCTGGCAAGGTGCCAATCGAGAACGTCGCAAGCAAAGTCGAAATCTTCCTCTTGTTCGTTCGAGGGTTCATCCGCCGCACGCATGCAGTCGCTGCACAGCCAGACCGTTCGGTCGCCGATACGCACGTCCGTCTGTCCCTCCGGCTTGCCACAGAGTTCACAGGGAGTCTTGACCGCCTCTAGCGTGACCTGCAGTTGGTGGCCGGCCAAGCTGATGGATTGTTGCGCAGATTTGAAAAGGGCTTCGGCGACCGATTGCGGGTAAGGTCCGCAAACCGCTTTTTCCTTCTGCTCGATCTGGGTGATGAGCGCGGTCGCTTCACGGTCTGATTTGCCGAAAACCTGCCGAAGCAAATCCATCACGAATTGGTCCGGCGTATCATCGTCATTATGAATTACGAGCTGGGTCGGCTGGTTCTCGCCACGCATACTGTTCATCACGAAAGGTCTCCGGGACAATCTATGATTGAATAGAACGAATAGGGAACATAAAAAGGAACGGCCGTCAAGCGGGACGGACGCGATAAATTGCGATCGACGGGCAGGGTCATCGGCCTCGCCGCCGTCCTTTGACAATCTGATCCGCTTCAATTATCTATTTCGTATGCGAAATAAAAAAGCCGGCGCGGGGCATCATCGGCTGATCTACCTGTTGAGCGTTGCACAGCGGCGCTTGCAGCGCTGGATGGCGGCGCAGCCTTCGAACGAGGTGACGCCGGCGCAGGCAGGACTCCTGTTTATCCTCGGCAAGCAGGACGGCGTGCTGATGGGTGAGGCGGGCGCGGCGCTCGATCTGGGGCCGGCCGGCATCTCGGGGCTGGTCGACCGTACGGCGGCGGCTAAACTGGTCGAGCGGCGCGCGGATCACGAGGATGGTCGCGCCTGGCGCGTCTGGCTGACGCCGAAGGGGCGAACGGCGCTGGCGCAGGCGAAGGCCAGCGCAGCAAAGGTCAATGCGGCATTGACGGAGGGATTCACCAGCGCGGAGATCGACATCGTCGCGCGCTGGCTGATGAGCATTCAGGACAAATTCCCAAGAGGAGCGAACGAATGACTGACCAAGTCCGGATCGAGAACAACGGCGGAATTCTCACGCTCACGCTGGCGCGCCCCGACAAGAAGAACGCGCTGACGGATGCGATGTACGGCAAGCTCGCCGATGCCATCGAATCCGCCGAGTCGGATGCGTCGGCCCGTGTGATCCTGATCCGCGGTGAAGGCGATATGTTCACAGCCGGCAACGACGTCGGCGAATTCGCCGCGGTCGCAGCGGGCAAGTCGGAAGGAAGCCGCAACGTCGTGCGCTTCATCCAGTCGCTGGCGCGCTGCACTCGGCCCTTGGTTGCCGCGGTGCAGGGCCGCGCCGTCGGCGTCGGCACCACGATGCTGCTGCATTGCGACCTCGTCGTACTTGCCGACAACGCGCAATTGTCGACGCCCTTCGTCAGCCTGGCGCTGGTGCCGGAAGCCGCCTCCAGCCTGCTGATGCCGGCGCGCATCGGCTACGCGCGGGCCTACGAGATGTTCGCGCTGGGCGAGACGGTGCCGGCCAAGTCCGCCCTGGAATGGGGGCTCGCCAACCGCGTAGTGCCGCTCGACAAGCTCGATGCCGAAGCGCTCGCGCTGGCGCAGCGTCTTGCCCGTCAGCCGGCCGGCGCGCTCACCGCCACCAAGAAGCTGATGCGCAATGGCGAGGCGCTGGTCGCGCAGATGAATGCCGAAGGCGAGCAGTTCGGACTGCGCCTGCGCACCGCCGAGGCGCGCGAGGCCTTCACGGCGTTTGCGGAGCGCCGCCCGCCGGATTTCACCAAGGTTGCGTGAGATCCGGGCTGCAGGAAGGCTTGTCGAGCCGGGCAACTCACGGCAATTCGATTAAAACCTTAACGGAACATTGGCATGTCGCGGGCAAGGTGGCGCTCGAAAGAATAGGCCCCCGACCCAGGCCCCCGACACCATGGCAATGTTTAAGAAATCGGTAAGTTCGCTCCTCCTGACCTTGATGGCCCTGCTGGCCGCGGGTGCGCTGGCCTCCACGGCGATCCAGATGGTCGGAGCGTTCGGCCGCTATAGCGACAGCCTCGAGACCGCGCGGCTTGCCGCCGCCGACAAGGCGATCTTCCATGGCGTGCTGGCGCTGCGCAACAACCGCGGCGATGCGCAGAGCGCGATCCTCGGCGAGGATGATCCGCGAGCAAAACTAGAGGCGGCGGAGAAGGCCGAGCAGGGCGGCTATGACGCCATCGGCGCCGCGCTTGCCACCGTTGACTTCGCCCGCCGCGACGAACTCGCTGGCACATTGAAGCAGGGCTGGAGCGCCGCCACGCCGCAATTCCAGCTGTTCTACGACGAAGCCAAGCGCCCCCGCGCCGAGCGCAAGATCGAGCGGACCAATTCCTGGTATGATGCCGTCACCAAGGTGATCGAAACGGCCAATCTCGCCTCCACCGCGGTGTCGAACCGTGCCTGGATGAACGACCCCTTCATCGCCCGCATGATCCAGGTCCGGCGCTTCGCCTGGCAGGTGCGCGACCGTTATGGAATCCATTGTTCGTCCCTTCGCTCCAACGTCAACGGCAGCAAGCCGCTCGACGACGCTCAGAAGCGGTCAGTGGCGCAATGGGATGGCACGATCACCTCCGGCTGGGCGGGCATGGCCGACTTGCTGGCTGCGCCGGACGTGGCGGCGGAGCTGGTGACGGCAGCGACGGACGCGAAGGCCAAGACCGACGGGGCCCTCAAGCAGATCGGGGACCTCACGAAGAATTTCGACGGCAGCGGCAAGCCCGCGATGCCCGCCTCGGAATGGAATACGCTGTGTCAGGCACCGTTCGCGTCCATTGTCGCCGTAGCGAACAAGGCGCTCGACCAGTCGATCGTCCGGGCCGAAACGGTGCAGGCTAAGGCGCTCACCAATCTCGTCGTACAGTCGCTCGCGTTCCTGCTCGCGCTGGCCGTGACCCTGGCCGGCGTGTACGTGGTGCGCAACCGCCTGATGCGCCCGGTGCGCGCCATTCTGGATGCCATCGCCAAGATCAGCGCCCGCGACTACGCGACGCCGGTCCCGCAATCCAGATATCCCGACGAGTTCGGCACCATGGCGGCCGCGCTCGAAAGCCTGCGCGAGAGCGCGGCGACCGCGGAACGCCTGGGCCGGGAACGCGAATCGCAGCAGGCGCTGCAGCTCGCCCGCTCCGGCACCGTCGATGCGGCCTGCCGCAGTTTCGACGACACCGTGCAAGCCGTCATTCACAGCGTTGCGGCGTCGACGAAGGAGCTCGATGCCACCGCGACCGACGTGCGCTCGCTGGTGTCGGAATCGAGCAGCCAGACCGCGGCGGTCTCGTCCTCCGCCGAGCAGGCCACCAACAATCTCGAGACCATCGCAGCCGCGACCGAAGAACTCTCCGCGTCCGTCGGCGAGATCTCCGCGCAGGTGCAAGCCAGCGCCCGCGAGGCCCGTGAAGCCGTGTCGCAGGCAGCGCAGACCAATGCGACGGTCGAGATCCTCGATCAGACCGCTGGCCGCATCGGTGAGGTCGTGAAGATGATCAACGCCATCGCAGGACAGACCAATCTGCTGGCGTTGAACGCCACCATCGAAGCTGCGCGCGCGGGCGAGGCCGGCCGCGGCTTCGCCGTGGTCGCCGGCGAGGTCAAGAGCCTCGCCTCGCAGACGGCGACGGCGACGGAAGAGATCTCCCGCCAGGTCGCGGAGATCCAGGGCGCGACCGGCCAGGCGGTCACTGCCATCCGCGCGATCGGCGGCGCGATCAGCGGCATCGACGAGAAGATGACGGCGATTGCGGCCGCGGTCGAACAGCAACGCGCGGCCACCACCGAGATATCCCGCAACTTCCAGCAGGCCGCGCAGGGAACCCGCGAGGTCACCGACACCATCGGCAGCGTCGCCAGGCTCAACCAGGAGACGGGCAATGCCGGTTCGGTCCTGTCGGTATCCGTGACGAAAATGTCGGCCGATGCCGATCGTCTCCGCGTCGCGGTCGAGGGCTTTTTGGGCGCGGTGAGGACCGCATAACTTCGACAATCTTCCGTCCCACCGTCGCGCGATCGGCATTGCCGCCGATGCACGCGGCGGGTACATCTGTGACGCTGCGCGAGCGTCGCGGCAGGTGTAAGAGATATCAGGGATGGAGAGTTCGATGTCGGTCACGCCCCAACACAAGGCCCAGCGCCCTTATCGCGGCGTGTTCCCGGTCGCGCCCACCATCTTCGACGAGCGCGGCGAGCTCGACCTCGACGGCCAGCGCCGCTGCATCGATTTCATGATCGACGCAGGCTCGAACGGCCTGTGCATTCTCGCCAATTTTTCCGAGCAGTTCGTGCTCACCGATGCCGAGCGCGAGACCGTGATGCATGCGGTGCTGGAGCATGTCGCGGGCCGCGTTCCCGTGATCGTCACGACCACGCATTTCAGCTCGGCCGTCTGCGCCGCGCGCAGCCAGCAGGCCGAGGCGGCCGGTGCCGCCATGGTCATGGTCATGCCGCCCTATCACGGCGCAACCTTCCGCGTGCCCGAGAAAGGCGTCGTCGAATTCTTCAAGGTGCTGTCGGGCGCAATCAAGATTCCGATCATGATCCAGGACGCGCCTGTCGCCGGCACGCCGCTGTCGGTCGAGCTGCTCGCGCGGCTGGCGCGCGACTTCTCCAACATCCGCTATTTCAAGATCGAGGTGCCGGGCGCGGCTGCAAAGCTGCGCAGCCTGATCGAGGCCGGCGGCAGCGATATCGAGGGTCCCTGGGACGGCGAGGAAGCGATCACGCTGCTCGCCGATCTCGATGCAGGCGCCACCGGCGCGATGACCGGCGGCGGCTATCCCGACGGCATCCGCCAGATCGTCGATCCCTATTTCGCGGGCAAGCGTGAAGAGGCCAAAGCCGCCTACGAACGCTGGCTGCCGCTGATCAATTACGAAAACCGCCAATGCGGCTTGATCGCCTGCAAGGCGATGATGCAGGCCGGCGGCGTGATCAAGTCGGACACGGTGCGGCATCCGTTGCAACCGTTGCATCCGGCGACGCGGGCAGGGCTGCTGGAGTTGGCGAAGGAGCGCGATGCGCTGGCGTTGCGGTGGGGGAAGTAGGGCAACGCTGCTCGGCGGTTGCTATTTAACTCCGCCGTCGTCCTGGACAAGCGCAGCGAAGCGGAGCGCAGATCCAGGACCCATTACCCCAGGATGTCGTTTGGCGGATACTCCGGGCTACGGGCTCGTACCACGACGGCTCCCTGGGGTAATGGGTCCTGGCTTTCGCCAGGACGACACCGGGAATGGTGCAGCGGTGTCGCCTACCTCGCCAGCGCCCACTCGCCCACAATGCGAAACCTTGCTCCCGCATCGTCCTGCTTGAACAACGCAATGCGATCGATCGCCAGCGTCTCAAGCCCGAGCGCAGCAAACCGCGCGCGCAGCATCTCCAGAATCGGCCCGCGACGCTCCGCGTCCAGCCGACCCGTCAGCGTCATGTGGAAGCGGAATTCCTCCATCACGTAAGGGTAGCCCCAGCGATCGAGATAGTCGCGCTGCCGCTCGCTGAGCTTCTCGGGCCTGCGTCGCGCGCGATCTTCGGCCGTCAGGGCGGTGCGAAAGCCGTCGAACGCGCGGACGCAATCGGCGGCGAGCTCCTGGAGCGCATCGACCGGCTCAGCCGGAATGACCGCGATGAAGCCGCTGATGGCATCGACGACCGGGCGGATCACCGGGATCGTCCGCGCCT
This sequence comes from Bradyrhizobium sp. Kon69, assembly GCF_055807515.1. Classification (NCBI taxonomy): domain Bacteria; kingdom Pseudomonadati; phylum Pseudomonadota; class Alphaproteobacteria; order Hyphomicrobiales; family Nitrobacteraceae; genus Bradyrhizobium; species Bradyrhizobium sp. Kon69. The sequence continues at coordinate 41,997 of NZ_JBVVOS010000017.1, forward strand.
CGCCGGCGAAGGCCGCGCAGGCGGCCAAGAGCTCCGCCTCCGTCCTGCCCGGCGCAAGCGCCATCGGCGCCTTCAGTGTGCCGTGAAAACCGTATTTGCGGGGATCGGCGGTGATGTCGCGCCAGTCCGGCGCGAGATGCGATGCGTCGGCGGGAAAGGGCAGCTCGTTGCCGATATAGGCATCGTAACCGAGCAACTCCGCGCCGAAGCGGGAGAGGGCGCTGTCGCGGCCTGCGGAAAAATAGATCGCGTAGCGGGGGAAACTTGTCATCGTCCGAGCATAGCGGGTTTATGCCGCGACGACAGCTTCGCGCGGGGTAGCTGCCATGCCAAGCAACCGCGTCGCGTCGGTGAGATGCACGAGCTTGCCGCCCGATATCACGGCGATCAGCCGCGGCCGCAGCGGCACGTTGTCGTCGACCAGCAGAATGTCCGCGCGCCGGCCTTCCGCGAGCACGCCGCGATCGGCCAGGCCGGTCGCGCGCGCCGGCGCGGCGGAGACCAGGTTCCAGGCTTCGGTCAGCGGCAGCACGCCATCGGCGGCGAGGCGGAACGCAGCGAGCAGCTGCGCGGGATAGTAGTAATCCGAGGCCAGCACCGAGCAGAGCCCCTTGGCGATCATGTCGGATGCCTTGGTCCAGCCGGTGTGGCTGCCGCCGCGCACGACGTTCGGCGCGCCGTAAACGATGGCGTCACCGTGGCTTGCCGCCGCCCGCGCCGTCTCCTCGTTGATCGGAAACTCTGCGATCGCCACGCCCATGGCGCGAAAGCCCTCGCGCATCACCGGCGTCGCATCGTCGTGCGAGAGCATCCGCACGTCGGCGGCGCGCGCCGCCGCGGCGAGCCGCGACACCGAAGCCGGCACTTCTCCGGCGCGGGAGAGCACACGCCCGACCAGCCGGTCGAATTCCTCGCTCGACAGGCCGGTGCGCTCCACCATGCGGTTGCGCTTGCGCGGCTTGGCCATGTCTCCAACCGTGCCGTCCATGTGGTCGTTGAAGGCGAACAGGTCGACACGGCCCTCGCTGAGCCACTGGCTGATCTCGGTTTCGGCGTCGAGATTGTAAGTCTCATGGCGCAGGTGAAAGCGCGTGTCGGCGGCAAACTGCGGGCGCTGCCGTTCGATCGCCTCCATCAGACCGCGCGCATTGTCGGCGCTGCGCAGGCCCGGTTCCCACGAACAGGTCGTGGCGTGAAACACCGTGGTGATACCGTTGCTGATGGCCTGGCGGTCGCTGTCGGCGAGCGCCACGTCAATCGGAAAGTCGACCCCGGCGCGCGGCATCATCTGCCGCTCGAAGGCATCGCCATGCAGATCGACGATGCCCGGCAGGACCAGCAGATCGCGCGCATCGATCGCAAGCCGCGTCCGGCCGCGAGACGCGTCGACCTCGACGATGTCTTGTCCGGACAGGGCAAGGGACGTCTCGACGAACTCGGAGCCGATCAGGGTCCGGCCGCCCTCAAGAAGAATGTCTGTCACGCGACCGCGCTTGGTTTGCTGCCAACAGGACTGTTGAGAGAACTTCCTCGTGCTTCATATGTCGAGAGAAAATCTTCAATCCCGAGCTTGCGGAAATCGGGCATTGCTGCACGCAATTTGTCGTGATCCCAGTCCCACCAGGCGAGCCTCGCAAGCCGTCCCGCAACCTCTTCCGAGAACCGCCGGCGTACGATGCGCGCCGGATTGCCGGCGACGATGGTGTAGGCCGGAACGTCCTTGGTGACGATGGCGCCGGCCGCGATCACCGCACCGGTGCCGATGTTGCGACCCGGTAGCACGATCGCGCCATGGCCGATCCAGACGTCGTGGCCGATATGGACGTGATGCTGGCGCCGCCAGTCGAAGAATTCCGTGTCGTCGCTCTCGCCATCGAAATAGGCGCTCGACCGATAGGTGAAGTGCGCCTGCGTGGCGCGGTGCATCGGGTGATTGCCCGGATTGATCCGTGTCATCGCCGCGATCGAGCAGAATTTTCCGATGGTGGTGTAGGTGATCTGGGCGTCGTTCACGACATAGGAGTAATCGCCCATCGTTACTTCGTGCAGCATCGTGCGGGCGCCGACCTCCGTATAGGCCCCAAGCCTGGTGTCGTGCAGCTTCGCCGAGGGATCGATGGTCGGCTGGACCGAAAGAGCTTTGGCGGCCATGTTGCATCCGAACGAGAGGGCTGGCGTTTCTCTTCGAGCGGCTTGATGACAATGTCATGACGATGTGATGACAGGGGATGAGGTGTGTAGGATCGCCGCACCGCAACGTCCGTGTCACACAAGTGTCAAGCGCCGGCGTTAGCGGTGGGTCCCAGCTACTCTGGAGCCCTGCATGCTGGTGGTTGAAGGTCTGACGTGTCGCTTCGGCGTGAAAGCCGCGGTGGACGACGCTTCGTTTCAAGTCTCTCCCGGCGGCTTCGTCGGCGTGATCGGACGGTCCGGCGCCGGCAAGTCGACCCTGCTGCGGACCATCAACCGTCTCGCGATCCCTTCACAGGGTCGCATCCTGTTCGACGGCCTCGACGTCACGGCGCTGCGCGGCAAGGAGCTGCGGCAGTGGCGGGCGCGCTCGGCGATGATCTTCCAGCAGTTCAACCTGGTCGGCCGGCTCGATGTTCTCACCAATGTCCTGATGGGCCGGCTCGCGACGATGCCGGCCTGGCGCTCGCTGTCGCAGACCTGGCCCGAGCAGGACAAGGCGCTGGCGATGTCCGCGCTTGAGCAGTTCGACATCGCCCCGCTCGCAGCCCAGCGCGCCGACCAGCTCTCCGGCGGCCAGCAGCAGCGTGTCGCGATCGCCCGCGCGCTGGTGCAGCAACCCGACATCATCCTCGCCGACGAGCCGATCGCCTCGCTCGATCCCCGCAACACCAAGATCGTGATGGATGCGCTTTTGCGCATCAACAAGCATTTCGGCATCACCGTGCTCTGCAATCTGCATTCGCTCGACCTGGCGCGCAGCTATTGCGACCGCCTGATCGGTATGGCGCAGGGGCGCGTGGTGTTCGACGGCGCGCCGGCCGAGTTGACCGAGCACGTTGCGCGCGAGCTCTACGATCTCGAAGCCGCCGATGTCATGGGCGGCACGCCTGCACCGGTGCGACAAGGCATTCCGGCGCTTGGAACGGCGGCCGCCGCCTGAGCGGCGCCGCATCAGGACTCACCAGTTTTGCGTCAACCGACCTCAACCCATGAAGAGGCTATCATGATCACTCGCAGATTGATTCTTGCCGGCGCCGCCGCGCTCGCGTTCACGGCTTCAGCTTCCGCCGAGGACTGGAAAGCCAAATATCCCGAACTGACCTTCGCGGTCATTCCGGCGGAAAACGCCTCGGGCGTCACCGAGCGCTGGGCGCCGTTCATGAACTATCTCTCCAAGGAATTGGGCGTGAAGGTCACGCTGCGCATCGCCAACGACTACGCGGCCGTGATCGAAGGCCAGCGTGCCGGCAACATTCATATCGCGAGCTATGGTTCTGCCTCGTTCGCCCGCGCCCGCCTGACCGGTGTCAAGACCGACGCCTTCGCCAACGACATCAATTCCGACGGCTCTACCGGCTACTACTCGGTGTTCTTCGTCAAGGCGAACAGCGCCTACAAGAGCATCGATCAGCTCAAGGGCAAGAACCTCGGCTTGGTCGACCCGAACTCGACCTCCGGCAACAACGTGCCGCGGTTCGAGCTCGACAAGATGGGCATCGCGGACGCCGACACCTATTTCAGCAAGGTTGTCTTCACCGGCAGCCATGAGAACGCAATCCTGGCGCTGGCGCAAGGCACGGTCGACGTCGCCGCCAACCAGTGGACCAGCGACGACGATTCGACATTGGCGCAGATGCTGACCAAGGGCATGCTGAAGAATGCCGACGGCTCCGCGATGAAGAAGGACGATTTCCGCATCATCCACAAGTCGGCGCCGATCATCAATGGTCCCTATGCCTACAATTCCGACCTGCCGGAAGAGGCCAAGGCCGCGATCGCGAAGGCGTTCTTCGACGCGCCGGCCAAGGACAAGGCTGCGTTCGATCGCCTCCAGGACGGCCAGAAGAAGGGTTTTCATCCCGCGACCACCAAGGATTGGGATGGCACGATCGAGCTGATCAAGTTCGTCGATGCGCTGCGTAAGAAGAAGGCGTCCTGAGTTTCGGGACGATGCCACTGGAGCCGGGTCGATGGACCCGGCTCTTTCTCTTTAATCGACCACCTTTCCTGATCAGATGACCGTCGCGGTTTCGATCCTCCCGGAGCAGCAGCTCGCCGTGCTCAACGCCGCCTATCGCCAGGCGGTCGCGCGCAAGCGGCTCCGACTCCTGTTTGGAGCCGTGATCTTCGTCGCTGCGCTGCTTCTGGCGGCGATCGGCGCCGAAGTGAATCTGCGCACGCTGTTCACCCACTACGGCAACTTCATCAGCTATTTCGACCGCATCCTCACACTCGACAGCGGACAGCGGGTCTGGACCGATATCGGCGAATGGCTCTGGGGCTGGCAGAAATGGCTGAAGATGCTGGGCGAGACGCTGCTGATCTCCTATGTCGGCACGCTGATCGGCGCGACTTTTGCGTTCTGCCTGAACTTCTTCGCGGCCGAAAACACCTCGCCCGCGCCCTGGCTGCGGTTCGGGGTGCGGCGCCTGCTTGAATTCGCCCGCACGGTGCCCGGCATCGTGTTTGCGCTGATCTTCGTGATCGCCTCGGGCTCGGACCGATGGCGGGTGTGCTGGCGATTGCGATTCACTCCACCGGCGCGCTCGGCAAGCTGTTCTCCGAGATCGTCGAGAATGCCGACATGAAGCCGGTCGAAGGTGTCCGCTCGACCGGCGCGAGCTGGCTCGCTTGCATGCGCTTCGCTATCCTGCCGCAGGTCACCGCGGGTTATGCCAGCTACGCGCTGCTGCGCTTCGAGATCAATGTCCGGGAGGCCTCCGTGATGGGCTTCGTCGGCGCCGGCGGCATCGGCCAGGAGCTCGTCGTCGCCATCCGCAAGTTCTATTACTCCGACGTCAGCGCGATCCTGCTCACCATCATCGTCACGGTCTTCATCATCGACATCAGCACCGGCTGGCTGCGCGGCCGTCTGTTCGGCAAGGAGGCGCGGACGTGACGGGACCGGAGGAGACCGACACCGCGGCGCTTCGCGCGCGCTACCCTGATGTGTTCGACCGGCCGGCCTCGGCCCGGCTCGCCATGCCGGCGATGATCGTCGCGGCGCTCGCGATCCTGATTTATGGCCTGGTCGATCTCGATTTCTCGCCCTCGCGCTTCGTCGCCGGCCTCAGCCAGCTCGGCTGGATCAGCCTGATGATGATCCCGCCGGATCCCGGCTCGTCACTGCCGATCTATCTGAAGGCGCTGGGCGAGACGCTGTCGATCGCGCTACTCGGCACGACGCTGGCCGCACTGTTCGCGCTGCCGGTCAGTCTTCTTGCCGCGCGTAACGTCGTGCCGTCGAAGCTCCTGCGCTTTCCGATCCGCCGCTTTCTGGATTCGATCCGCGGCGTCGACACGCTGATCTGGGCGCTGGTGTGGATCAACGTGGTCGGGCTTGGCCCGTTTGCCGGCGTGCTCGCCATTGCCGTGTCCGATTTCGGCGCGTTTGGAAAACTGTTCTCGGAGGCGATCGAGGGCGCCGACCAGAAGCAAGTCGAAGGCATCCGCGCCTCCGGCGGCAGTGCGCTGCACGAGATTCGCTTCGGCCTGCTGCCGCAGGTCCTGCCCGTGATCGCCGGGCAGGTGCTCTATTTCATCGAGTCGAATACGCGCTCGGCCACCATCATCGGCATCGTCGGCGCCGGCGGCATCGGCCTCCAGCTTGCCGAGCAGATCCGCGTGCTGGAATGGCAGAAGGTCTCGTTCCTGATCCTGATGATCCTGGTCGCGGTCGCCGCGATCGATTTCGTCTCGGGCAAATTGCGTTTTGCGATCATCGGCCGAAGGGCAGTGGCGTAACTTTCTTCCTTCTCCCCTTGTGGGAGAAGGTGGCGCGAAGCGCCGGATGAGGGGTCTGCATCTGCAGATTCAGATCACTGCGTGCGGAGACATACCCCTCACCCGTCTCGCCGCTATCGCGGCGAGCCACCCTCTCCCGCAAGGGGAGAGGGGGAGAACAACCCGCTCACCCGTTCTCCACCAGAAATTCCACCCGCTCTGCGGCAAATCGCGAATGCTTGGTGACCAGCGGCTTGCCGTCGAGATCGTGGTCGGTGGCGTCGACCACCAGGATCGGCCGTCCCAGCGCCAGATCGAGCCGTGCGGCGTCGGTTGCGTCGACGATGCCGGCGGTGATCCGCGTCGCGCCGCGGCGATAATCGCGGACGCCGTAATGCTCGAGCAATTTCGTCATCGAGCGGGTCGCGGCAAAGACGTCGCCCGCACCCGGGAACAGCTGCGCCGACAGCCAGGTCGTGGAGACGCAGATCGGCGTGCGGTCGGCGAGGCGCATCGCCTCGATGCGGACCAATGGTGCGCCGGTCTTCAATCCAAGTTCCCGCGCGAGTTCGCGGGTCGCGACATCATCGGACGCCTCGATCAACCGGCCATGCGGTTCGCGGCCGTCGGCGCCGACGATCTCGGAGAAGCGGGTCCGCGAGCGCAGTGGATAAGCGAGCTTCTGCGCCTCGACATAGGTTCCGCTGCCGCGCTCGGCCCGCACGATGCCGCGCTCGGCAAGGGCGGCCAGCGCGCGTCGCACGGTGTGGCGGTTCACGCGATAGGTTTCGGCGATCTCCACCTCGCCCGGCAGCTTGTCGCCGGCCGCAAAGCGGCCGTCGGCGATGCCGCGCTCGATGCCGTCGGCAACGAGGCGCCACAACGCGACGCCGGAGGAGGCTGTGTCCTGCATGCTCATGTGGCTTGGAAGCTACTCCAGAAATCACGCCTTTGTCACGAAACAGTCATGGCGCTCCGGTATCAAGTTGTCTAGTATCATAGACAACTTGGATTCGGCAAGTTCTGCAGAAAAGTCGGTGGATCTGGTGACCCAGCACAACAATCAGCAAGCCCAGCGCAAGGCCGCAATGGCCGTGCTGGCGCACGCGGAGGCGGGCGAGATCGCCGCTCGCCTCCGCGCACTCGCTTTGCCGGCGCATCAGGATCTGCGCGCACCGGAAAACGGCCTCGTCATGCTGCGCGGCCGGGTCGGCGGCGACGGCGCGCCGTTCAATCTCGGCGAAGCGACGGTGTCGCGCGCCGCGGTGCGGCTTGCGAGCGGCGAGGTCGGTTTCGGTTACACGCTCGGTCGCGACGGCGAGAAGGCGCGGCTGATCGCGCTGTGCGATGCGCTGGTGCAGTCCAGCGATTTCGGCGCCGCGGTGGAGCGGGACATTATCGCGCCGTTGCGTGAGCAACTGATGGTCAGGCGCAAGCAGGCGGCGGCCGAGACCGCCGCGACGAAGGTTGATTTCTACACCATGGTGCGCGGTGAGGGGTGAGATCATGACCACGATTGCGGAACTGCCGCCGGGGTTCGCCGACAAGGTGCTGTCGGCGCAATCGACCTTTCGCTCGGTGATGGACGCGATGGCGCGGCCGGGCTCGGTCCGGCGCATCGTGCCGACATCAGGGGCGCCTCACACGATGATGCGCGGCACGGCCGCGATCGCGTTGACGCTGTTCGACCACGACACGCCGCTCTGGCTCGATGCGCGCATGTCTGAGAGGTCCGACGTCGTGAAATGGCTGAAATTCCATACCGGCGCGCCGGTGGTGCCGGATTCTTCCATCGCAAGCTTCGCGCTGATCAGCGACGGCGGGGCGCTGCCTTCGCTCGAGCGTTTCGCGCTCGGCACCAGCGAATATCCGGATCGGTCGACCACATTGATCCTTCAGGTCGAGAGCCTGGACGGAGGACGCGGCTTCGAGCTGCGCGGTCCCGGCATCGACGGCGTCGCCACGCTCCAGGCGTCGATCAAGCCGTACGACCTGTTCGATCGCCTGCGCGTCAACGAAGCGCTGTTTCCGCGCGGCGTCGATGTGGTGCTGGTCGCCGACGATGCCGTGGTTGCGATCCCGCGCACCACGCGTGTCGTGAGCAAGGGAAGCTAAGCATGTATGTCGCAGTCAAAGGCGGCGAACGCGCCATCGAGAACGCCCACCGCCTGCTCGCCAGTGCGCGGCGCGGCGACCAAAGCGTGCCGGAAATTTCCCTCGACCAGATCTCGGAGCAGCTCGGCCTCGCCGTGGACCGCGTCATGAGCGAAGGCTCGCTCTATGACCGCGAGCTCGCGGCGCTCGCCATCAAGCAGGCGCGCGGCGATCTGATCGAGGCGATCTTCCTGGTCCGTGCCTTCCGTGCCACGCTGCCGCGCTTCGGCGCCAGCGAGCCGGTCGAGACCGGAGCGATGCGGGTGCAGCGGCGGGTGTCCTCGACCTTCAAGGACATTCCCGGCGGCCAGATTCTCGGCCCGACCTTCGACTATACCCACCGCCTGCTCGATCCCTCGCTCGCCGAAGGCTTTGTGCCGGAGCAGCCTGCGACGGCCGAAGCATCCACGGTGCCAACGCCGCGGGTGACGGATATCCTCGGCCGCGACGGCCTGATCGAGCCCTCGCCGCAAGCGGAAGAGGGCGCGAGCGTCGGCGATCTCACCCGCGAGCCGCTGAATTTTCCCGCGGACCGCGATCTGCGTCTGCAGAACCTCGCGCGTGGCGACGAAGGTTTTCTGCTGGCGATGGGCTATTCCACCCAGCGCGGCTACGGACGCAACCATCCCTTCGCCGGCGAGATCCGCTTCGGCGAGGTCGATGTCGAATTTTCGGCGGAAGACGTCGGCTTCGCCGTGCCGCTCGGCTCGATCGAGCTCACCGAGTGTCAGATGGTCAACCAGTTCAAGGGCTCCGCGACCGAAGCGCCGTGCTTCACGCGCGGTTATGGCCTCGCCTTCGGCCAGAGCGAGCGCAAGACCATGTCGATGGCGCTGGTCGACCGCGCGTTGCGTGCGCGCGAGCTCGGCGAAGAGACACTCGCCCCTGCGCAAGACGAAGAATTCGTGATGTCGCATTCGGACAACGTCCAGGCGACCGGCTTCGTCGAGCATCTGAAGCTGCCGCATTATGTCGACTTCCAGTCCGAGCTCGGCCTGTTGCGCAAGCTGCGCAAGGAATTCACTGAAGCCAATGCGCCTGACGCCATGAAGGAGGCCGCGGAATGAACGCGCCCGCCTACAATTTCGCCTATCTCGACGAACAGACCAAACGGATGATCCGCCGCGCGATCCTCAAGGCGATTGCGATTCCCGGCTATCAGGTGCCGTTCGCCAGCCGTGAAATGCCGATGCCCTATGGCTGGGGCACCGGCGGCGTCCAGGTCACCGCCGCGATCCTCGGGCCCGAGGACGTGCTGAAGGTGATCGACCAGGGCTCCGACGACACCACCAACGCGATCTCGATCCGCAAATTCTTCGCCAAGACCGCCGGCGTCGCCACGACGACCGCGACTGAAGATGCGACCGTGATCCAGACCCGTCACCGCATTCCCGAGACGTCGCTGCACGAAAATCAGGTGCTGGTCTATCAGGTGCCGATCCCCGAGCCTTTGCGCTTCCTCGAGCCGCGCGAGACCGAGACACGGCGCATGCATGCGCTCGCCGAATATGGCCTGATGCACGTCAAGCTCTACGAGGACATCGCCCGCTTCGGCCACATCGCGACGGCTTACGCCTACCCGGTGAAGGTCAATGCGCGCTACGTGATGGACCCATCGCCGACGCCGAAATTCGATAATCCCAAGATGGACAATTGCCCGGCGCTGCAATTGTTCGGCGCCGGCCGCGAAAAGCGCATCTACGCGATCCCGCCCTATACGCAAGTCGTGTCGCTCGACTTCGAGGACCATCCCTTCGAGCCGTATCGCTTCAACGCGCCCTGCGCGCTATGCGCCGCGGAAAATTCCTATCTCGACGAGATCGTCACCGACGACAAGGGCGGACGCATGTTCGTCTGCTCCGACACCGATTATTGCGAGGGCCGCCAAGCCGCCGGCCATCACGGCAGCCTCAGCGCCGCGCCGTACAAGGACAAGGCGCAGGAGGCATCGAATGGCTGATCAAGACATGCTCGAGAACGACCAGCCGCTGCTCGTTGCCGAGTCGCTCAGCAAATCCTATGGCCGCATCGCCGCGTGCCGCGATGTCTCGTTCTCGCTCTATCCCGGCGAGGTGCTGGCGATCGTGGGGGAATCCGGCTCGGGCAAATCGACGCTGTTGCAGCTCCTGTCCGGTCAGCTCGCCGCCAGCGGCGGGCACGTCTCCTATCGGATGCGCGACGGCGTCATCCGCGATCTCGCTACGCTGGGCGAGGCCGAGCGGCGATTCCTGTTCCGCACCGATTGGGGCTTTGTCCACCAGGACCCCGCGCAAGGGTTGCGCATGGCGGTCTCAGCCGGCGCCAATGTCGGCGAGCGGCTGATGGCGGTGGGGTGGAATCATTACGGCCGCATCCGCGATACCGCGTCGGACTGGCTGACCCGCGTCGAGATCGACATCGCACGCATCGACGATGCGCCGCGGACCTATTCCGGCGGCATGCGCCAGCGTCTCCAGATCGCCCGCAATCTCGTCACCGAGCCGCGGCTGGTGTTCATGGACGAGCCGACCGGCGGCCTCGATGTTTCCGTTCAGGCCCGTCTGCTCGACCTCGTGCGCAGCCTGGTCGCCGAGCTGCACCTCGCGGTCGTCATCGTCACCCATGATCTCGCGGTCGCGCGCCTGCTGTCGCACCGCGTGATGGTGATGAAAGGCGGCCGCGTCATCGAGACCGGCCTCACCGACCAGGTGCTCGACGATCCCCGCGAGCCCTACACCCAGCTCCTCGTCTCCTCGATTCTGCCGCCATGAGCCTTCCAGGAAGAGTTTTTCAATGACCGCCATGATTGACGTCGCCAACGCCAACAAGACCTTTACGATGCACCTGCAGGGCGGCATCGAATTGCCAGTCGTCAGCGGCGTGACCTTTCACGTCGATCCCGGCGAATGCGTCGTGCTGTCGGGGCCATCCGGCGCCGGAAAATCCTCGATCCTGAAGATGATCTTCGGCAACTACCGCTGCGATTCCGGCCGCATCGGCATCCGCCATCGCGGCGCGCTGGTCGATCTTGCCACCGCCGAGCCGCGGCAGGTCCTCAACATCCGCCGCGCGACCATCGGCTATGTTAGCCAGTTCCTTCGCGCGGTGCCGCGCGTCGCCACCGTCGACGTGGTCGCCGAGCCGCTGATCGTCAACGGCCTGGCGCGCGCGGAGGCGCAAGCCCGTGCCGGCGAATTGCTGCATCGGCTCAATATCCCCCAGCGACTCTGGCAGCTGCCGCCCGCGACCTTCTCCGGCGGCGAGCAGCAGCGCGTCAACATCGCGCGCGGCTTCATCTCGGATCTGCCGATCCTGCTGCTCGACGAGCCCACCGCCTCGCTCGACGCCGCCAACCGCGCCGTCGTGGTCGAGCTGGTCGCCGAAAAGAAGCGCCAGGGCGTCGCCATGGTCGCCATTGTCCATGACGACGAAATCCGTCATCAGATTGCCGACCGCATCGTCGACGTCACCAGCTTCGCCGCCGCGGCCTGAAGGAAATGGACATGAACGCCAAGAAGGACATCGTGATCGCCAACGCCAGGATCGTGCTGGCGGAGCGCGTGATCGAGCAGGGCTGGATTGCCCTCGCCGATGGGCGCATTGCCGAGATCGGCGAGGGCAGGGCGCCCACGGGGGCAGAGGATGCCGGCGGCGATCTGATCATGCCCGGCTTGATCGAGCTCCACACCGATCACCTCGAGGCGCATTACGTGCCGCGGCCAAAAGTGTTCTGGAATCCGGTCGCCGCCGTCGTCTCCTACGACGGCCAGCTCGCGACCTCAGGCATCACCACGGTGTTCGACTCGCTCCGGGTCTGGCGCGAGGACGGCGCCGAGGAAGTCGACGGCCGCGCCGGCACGCTCGCCGCCGCGATCACGACCGCGCGCGACGCCGACCTGCTGCGCGCCGATCACTTCCTGCATCTGCGCTGTGAAATCCCGATGCCGAGCGTGGTCGAGGAGGCCAGGGAGCTGATCGACCGTCCCGACGTGCGGCTGATGTCGCTGATGGACCACACCCCCGGCCAGCGCCAGTTCCGCGACGAAGGCAAGCTGCGCGACTATTACCGCGGCAAGGGCGGCGGCAAGACCGACGCCGAGCTCGACCAGCTGTTCGCGAAGCGCTTCGAATATCAGAAGGCCTACGCCGCGACCAACATGCGCGAGATCGTGGCGCTGGCACATCAGTACAAGATCCCGCTGGCGAGCCATGACGATACCACCGAGGAGAACGTCGTGGACGCCGTGCGCGATGGCGTTTCGGTGGCGGAGTTCCCGACGACGCTGGAGGCCGCGCGCGGCCTGCACGAGGCCGGCATCGACATCCTGATGGGCGCGCCGAACGTCGTGCGCGGCGGCTCGCATTCAGGCAACATCGCCGCCGTCGATCTCGCCCGCGAAGGCCTGCTGGATATCCTGTCGTCGGATTACATTCCCTCGAGCCTTTTGATGGCTGCGCTGCATTTGCCCGAGCATGTGCCCGCCATCAGTCTTGCGGCGGCGATCCGCACGGTGACGAAGGCGCCTGCGGAGGCCGTCGGCCTGTCCGACCGCGGCGAAATCGCGGTCGGCAAGCGTGCCGATCTGATCCGCGTGCATGTTGCGGGCAGCGTCCCTGCGGTCCGCAGCGTCTGGCGCGAAGGGAGCCGTGTCGCATGAGCGAGACCGTCACCTCGGCGGGACAGACGGCGGGCGCGATCGGGCCCGGGCGGCTCGTGCTCGTGGTCGGTCCCAGCGGTGCCGGCAAGGACACGCTGCTGCGGCTGGCGCGGGCAGCATGCATCGAGGACCACGACATCGTCTTTCCGCGCCGTGTCGTGACCCGCGAATCCTCCGCCGACGAAGACAATGTCGCGGTGAGCCCTGACGAATTCCGTCGCGCGCGCGAGCATGGCGAATTCGCCGTGCATTGGGAGGCGCATGGGCATTGCTACGCGCTGCCGCTCGACCTCAACGACGATATTCGTGCCGGACGCGCCGTCGTGGCCAACGTTTCGCGCACGGTGATCGGCGCGCTACGCCAGACCTATGCAAACGTCGTGGTGGTCGTGATCACTGCGCCGCCGGATGTGCTGGCGCAGCGGATCGCCGCCCGCGCCCGGCACAGTGACGGCAATATCGTCGAACGGCTGGCGCGTAGCGTCGAAGACGCATCGGCGCAGGCCGATGTCACCATCCTCAACGCGGGCAGTGCGGAGTATCACGGCCGCCAGCTTCTGCGCGTGATCAAGAATCAGGGCTGGCACGAATAGCCGGCGCAAGAAGGAGACTGGAATGTCGGTGATCGAAACGGTCGAGCAGCTGGAGGCCATCTACGGCGTCACCAACGACGCCTCGACCGTGAAAGTCGCCGACCACGTCACCCCGCTCTATCGCGTCTTCATCGAAAAGGCCCCGTTCGCCGCGCTCGCCACCATCGGACCCGAGGGGATCGACTGCTCGCCGCGCGGCGATCTCTCCGGCTTCGTCCGCATTCATGACCCGAAGACGCTGATGCTGCCGGACCGCCGCGGCAACAACCGGGTCGATTCCTTGCGTAACATCGTGCGCGATCCCAGGGTATCGCTGATGTTCCTGATCCCCGGCTCGGGCAATGCGGTCCGCGCCAATGGCCGGGCGCATCTTTCCATCGATCCCGAACTGCTGGCCTCGTTCAAGGTCGACGGCAAGGCGCCGCGCAGCGTCATGGTGATGAATGTCGACGAGATCTACTTCCAGTGCGCCCGCGCCATCGTCCGCTCCGATCTCTGGAATCCCGACAAGCGCATCGACCCCAAGACGCTGCCGACGCCCGGCCAGATCCTCGCCGAGATGAGCGAGAACAAGGTCGGCGGTGCGGAATACGACCGCGCCTGGCCGGAGCGCGCCGCCGCGACGATGTGGTAGCTCTCTCTTACCCTCTCCCCTTGTGGGAGAGGGTGGCTCGCCGCAACAGCGGCGAGACGGGTGAGGGGTCTCTCTCCGCACGCGACTCTCTTGCTTCAGGATTCGCCGAGGCAACCCCTCATCCGGCGCTTCGCGCCACCTTCTCCCGCAAGGGGAGAAGGGAAGGAGGGGGAGAACGTGTTCTCCGAACGGGGCCGGCGCGCGAACTGATCAACTCCGGCGGCGCGCCCTGGTGCGTGCCGCCTTCTTTGCGGCGGTGGAGCGGGCCTTGGCACCCTTGGTGCGACTTGCCTTGCGCGCGGTAGCCGAACGTGACGCGGCGGATCGCTGACTCGCTGCACGCTTGCCCTGCTTCGCCAGTGCGCTGCGCGATGCGGTCGAGCGCGGCTCCTTCTTCAAGACCTTTTCGACGGCCTGCGACACGCGCGGCCGGCGCTTCGGGGTGCGTTTGCCCTGACCGACCTCATAGGCATATTTGGCGCTACGACGCGTCGCCTTCTTGGCGCGACCCTTGCGCGGTGGCGGCAGATCGACGCCGGCGCGGCGCGCTTCGGACAGACCGATGGCGATGGCCTGTTTCGTCGAGCGCGCGCCATGCTTGCCCTTGCGGATCTTGTCGATCTGGTCCTTGACGAATTCGCCGGCCTGCGTGCTTGCGGATTTTCCGGCACGCTTGTCTTGCCTGGCTTTGCGAATGACTTCCTGTCTTGGCATGGGTCCAGTTCCCTCTGGAATTCACAGGGATATCTGACCGCAACGCGCAAGATGGACGATTGATCCTGTCAGTTCCGTAGCGCAGCCAGCAGTTCATCCGGGCGTTCGGCCATGATCATGTGGCCGGCGCCCGGCACCACGACGGTCTTCGCATGCGGGATCGCCGCCGCGAGTGCCTTGCCGGCCTTCACCGGCGTCATCATGTCCCGCTCGCCGAGGATAAGCGTCGTGGGCACCTTCACGCTCCCGGCGGCGGCAAGCGCATTCGCGTAAGCATTGCAGGCGGACAAATCCCGGAACAGCACGCCCGGCTCGCAGTGTTTCAAGACGGCCTGCGCCCCGCCATGCATCCACAGGCCCGGCGCGAGGCTGCCACCGAGCTCGGCGTTGAAGCCGAGGCCCCAGATCGAGACCATGTCGTTCGCATCCTGCGAATTGGCTTCTGCCGCTTTCAGCAGATCCGGGCCGACCGTCATGGTCGCGGCCGTGCCGATCAGGCTGAGGGCGGACACCTTGTCGGGGTGACGTGCGGCCGTCTCCAGCGAGATCAGCGATCCCATGGAATGGCCGATCAGATGCGCTTTCGTCGCTCTGGCCGCATCGAGCAGCGCCGCCGTCCAGTCGGCCATCTCGGCGATGCTTGCGAGCGATGGTCCGGGCGAACGGCCGTGGCCGGGCAGATCAGGCGCCAGCACGCCAAAGCCGTGATGGGCGAACCAGCGCGTGTGCAGCGCCCAGGTCGAATGATCGAAGCCGGCGCCATGGAGGAAGACGACTGCGGGCAGGGATCTGTCGAAGTCGCGGCCGCCGGTTGCGACCAGCACCTCGGCGCCGTTGACGGAGAGCTTCATGGTGTCAGACCTTTTGCGAGATGCGCAGCGCCTGCGCGAGATCGTCGATGATGTCGCTGGCGGTCTCGATGCCGACCGAGAGCCGCACCAGCTCCTCGCCGATGCCGGAGGCCTTGAGCTGCTCGGCGTCCATCTGCTGGTGCGTGGTTGACGCCGGGTGGATCACCAGCGTCTTGGCGTCACCGACATTGGCGAGATGACTGATCATGCGCAGCGATTCGATGAACTTGCGCCCCGCGGGCCGCCCGCCCTTGATGCCGAAGGAGACGATCGAGCCGGCGCCGCGCGGCAGCAATTGCTTTGCGAGCTGGTAGTCCGTGTGGTCCTCCAGCGAGGGATGCAGCACCCAATCCACGGCCTTGTTGGCTTTCAGCGCTTCCAGCACGAGGTGCGTGTTCTGGATGTGGCGGTCCATGCGCACGCCGAGCGTCTCCACGCCCTGCAACAGCTGGAACGCGTTGGTCGGCGACAGGCAGGCGCCGAAATCACGCAGGCCTTCGGTGCGCGCGCGCATGATGAAGGCGGCGGTGCCGAACTGCTCGTCGAAGACGATGCCGTGATAGCCGCCATAGGGCTCGGTCAGCACGCCGAATTTTCCGGATGAGCGCCAGTCGAAACGGCCGCCGTCGACGATGGCGCCGCCGATCGCGATGCCGTGGCCGCCGATCCATTTGGTTGCCGAATGCATGACGATGTCGGCGCCGAGTTCGATCGGACGGCTGAGGTAGGGCGTGGCAAAGGTGTTGTCGATCAGCAGTGGAATCTTCGCGTCATGCGCGATCGCGGCGACCTTCGGAATATCAAGCACTTCGAGCCCGGGATTGCCGATGGTCTCGCCGATCACCAGCTTCGTGTTCGGCGTGATCGCCGCGCGGAAGGCGTCGAGATCGCGCGGTTTCACGAACGTTGTGGTGATGCCGAAGCGCGGCAGCGTGTGCGCCAGCAAATTGATGGTGCCGCCATAGAGCGAGCTCGACGCCACGATATGGTCACCGGCATTGAGCAACGTCGCGATGGCGAGATGCAGCGCGGCCATGCCGCTCGCGGTGCAGATCGCGCCGACGCCGCCTTCCAGCGCCGCAAGCCGTTCCTCGAGCACACCTGTGGTCGGATTGGAGATGCGCGTGTAGATGTGGCCGGCGCGCTCGAGATTGAACAGCGCGGCGGCGTGATCGGAATCCTGGAACACGTAGGACGTGGTCTGGTAGATCGGCACCGCGCGGGCGCCGGTCGCGGGATCCGGATGCTGGCCCGCATGCAGGCTCAGGGTCTCGAAGGCGGGCGGTTTTGGCGCGGGCATGCGTGGCCTCGTTGCTCGGTCGGCGGAGGCGGCTCTTGTGCCATAAAACGGAGCGCGAAGTCAGCCCATTGACAGCGCCGTATCGTCGGTGCGCTCCCTCGCCCCGTTCTTACGGGGAGAGGGCTGGGGTGAGGGGCCTCTCTCCGCACGCGAGATGGTCGAGAGACCTGTACCCCCTCACCCGGATCGCAAGAGCGATCCGACCTCTCCCCGCAAGCAAGGAGAGGTGAAGCGGCACCGTCAGCGCTATCCAGTATTCCCCCGGATCGCCTGCTCGATGATCCGCGCCTCCCGCAGCAAAATCTCCGCCACCTCCTGTTCGCGACGCGGGCCGAGCCTCGTCCGAACGGCGGAGACGGTCATCGCGGCGGCGGGGCGGCCGTCGGGGGTCTTGATCCAGGTCGAGATCGATTTCGTGCCCTGCACGAGACCAATTTCCCTCATGCCATATCCCAGCCGTCTTGCGGCGGTGACCTGGCCCAGCACCGTCGCAGCGTCGGTCCGGTAGGCCTCCAATCTCTTCTCATTGGCTGCGACGATTTTCCGGGCGTCCTGGGCCGGCATCGCGGCGAGGATGGCAACGCCTGCGCTGGAGACGCCGAGCGGCCGGCGCGCGCCGACCTCGATCGACAGCACCTGGATCGGATAGATTCCGATCCTGCGATCGACGCACAGCGTGTCGTTGCCGGTCCGCACCGTCAGGAACAGCGTGTCTCCGATCTCGGTCGAGGCGCGTTGCAACGACGGATTTGCGGCGATCAGCAGCCGCGACGGCCGGGCCCGTGCGAGCGCGAGCTCCGGCACCTGGTTGCCGATCGCGTAGCGGCCGGTCCTGTCATGCCGTTCGACGATGCCTTCCTCGATCAGCACGTGGACGATGCGATGCACGGTCGGGCGGGTGAGGCCGGTCGCCCGCACCACTTCGGCCAGCGGCACGCCGTCTTCGCGGCCCGCGGCGAGAATGCGCAGCACCGCGAGCGCGCGCCGGATCGCCTGCGCGCCCTGTCGCGGTTCGGTGATGCGGCGGGGGAATTTTGCAGAAGTGGTCTTGTCCATAATATGGACAAGAACGCCACAATTCACTCGACAGGTAAAGCGCGCATCTGGAGATTGCGCTCCGAATCGAGATGCCGTGTACGATGTTCGGGGCACTCGACGTAAAATTGGAAGCGCCGCCGGGAGGTTAACATGAGATTAATCTGGATTGCCATAGCTGCCGCAGCGGCGATGTTGACGGGACCGGCGTCGGGCCAGCAATGGCCGGCGCGCAACGTCAAGCTGATCGTGCCCTATCCGGCCGGCGGCAATGTCGACAGCGCCGCGCGCATCATCGCCGACAAGCTTCAGGAAAAGCTCGGCCAGCCCTTCATCATCGAGAACAAGGCCGGTGCCGGCGGCATGATCGCGGGCGAGGCCTTCGCGAAGTCCGCGCCTGATGGCTACACGCTGTTCGTCGGCGCCAACGGCCCGGTGCTGTTCGCGACCGAGATCAACAAGCGCGACGTCTATAGCTGGAAGAAGGACTTCCTGCCGATCACGACGATCTCGATGACGCCGCTGGTGCTCGAGGTGCATCCGTCGGTGCAGGCGACGAATTTCAAGGAATTCATCGACCTCGCCAAGCGCGAGCCGGGCAAGCTGACGATGGCCTCGCCCGGTCCCGGCACCACCAACCATTTGCTCAGCGAGCTGATGCAGTCCAGCCTCGACCTGCAGTGGGTCACCGCGCACTATCGCGGCAATGCGCCTGCGGTCAACGATCTCTTGGGCGGGCAGGTGCAGTTCGCGTTCGACCAGCTCACCGTCAGCCTGCAGCACATCAAGGCCGGCCTGTTCCGGGCGCTGGCCGTCACCAGCCCGCACCGTCTGAAGTCGCTGCCTGACGTGCCGACGTTTGCCGAGCTCGGCTACAAGGATTTTGACGGCCAGACCTTCACCGGCCTGTTCGCACCGGCAGGCACGCCGGCGCCCGTGATCGACAAGCTGCACGAAGCGCTGACCGCGATTCTGAAGGATCCCGCCGTGGTCGACAAGTTCGAGAAGCTCGGCGGCGAAGCCGTCGCGATGACGCCCGACGAATTCAAGGCCTATCTCGAGCGCGAGGACGCCAAATGGATTCCGATCGTGCGCAAGGCCAACATCAAGGCGGATTGATCGATGCGGATCGACCCCACCGAGCTCGGCGCCGAGCGCATCTACCGGCTGATGACCGGCATCGTGGTGCCGCGCCCGATCGCCTGGGTGACGAGCCTGTCCCGCGCGGGCGTGCTCAACCTCGCGCCGTTCAGCGCCTTCACCTTCGTCTCGCAGAAGCCGCCGATGCTGGCCATCAGCGTCGGCCGCAAGGGCGCGGACTACAAGGACACCGCGCACAACATCCTCGACACCGAGGAATATGTGATCCACATCGCCGATACCCCGCTGATGCAGGCCGTGCACGACTCATCGGTCGAGCATCCGCCTGAGATCAGCGAGGTCGCGGAGCTTGGCCTTGAGACGATCCCGAGCGAGCGCATCAAGGTGCCGCGTCTTGGCATTGCACCCGTCGCGATGGAATGCCGCTTCCGGCAGTGCCTCGAATTCGGCGACGCCCGCAGCCGTCTCATCGTGGGGGAGGTCGTGATGTTCCACCTGCGCGACGGCCTCGTGAACGACGGCAAGGTCGAGACTGCGGCGCTCGATCCGATCGCGCGCATCGGCGGGCCGCGCTATGCCCGGCTCGGCGACATCGTGACGCTGCGCGGCGTGTTCCAGACTCCCAAATCGAAAGACTGAACGCGCTGCCCGCGCGCGCCTCAAGACCATTGGAGAACGACCATGCGACTCCTAAGTTATCTCCTGGACGGAGAGCCGCGCTATGGTGCCGCCATCGAAGGCGGTGTCGTCGATCTGACCCGGCGGATCGGCCGCGACTTCTCCGATGTGAGGGCGCTGATCGCAGCCAATGCGCTGGCCGACGCGCAGGAAGCCGTCGCCGGACAAAAGCCGGACTATGCACTCGACGATCTCGTGCTGCTGCCGCCGGTGCTGGCGCCGGAAAAGCTCTGGTGCATCGGCGTCAATTACGCCGAACGCAATGCGGAGTATAAAGACAGCTCCGACCTGCCCAAATATCCCAGCCTGTTCGTGCGCAGCATGTCCTCGATGACAGGCTCCGGTCAGCCGTTGGAGAAGCCTCACGTCTCCGAGCAGCTCGATTACGAAGGCGAGCTCGTCATCGTGATCGGTCAGGGCGGCCGCCACATTCCGCGCGAAAAGGCCTGGGCGCACATCTTCGGCATGACCTTGTGCAACGAGGGCACGATCCGCGACTGGCTGCGCCACGGCAAGTTCAACGTTACGCAGGGCAAGAATTTCGACCGCTCCGGCAGCATCGGTCCCTGGATCGTCACGTCGGACGAGCTCGACCCGCGCGGGCCTCACGACATCGTCACGCGCGTCAACGGCGAGATGCGGCAGCAGGACACCACCGAACGGCTGATGTTCCCGTTCGACTTTCTGATCTCCTATCTCTCCACCTTCGCCACCCTGAAGCCCGGCGACATGATCGTGACGGGCACGCCGACCGGGGCAGGCGCCCGCTTCGACCCGCCGCGCTGGCTGAAAGTCGGCGACGTGGTCGAGGTCGAATCCAGCCGCATCGGCGTGCTGCGCAACACCGTCGCGGCGGAGAGTTAAGCCATGCTGGATACTCCCACGATCGAACGCCTTGCCGCGCGGCTCGACGAAGCCGAGCGCAGCAAGACGCTGATCACGATGTTCACCAAAGACTATCCCGATTTCAGCATCGAGGATGCCTATGCCGTTCAGCGCGCCTGGACCAAACTTCAGATCAGTCGCGGTCGCGTCATCAAAGGCCACAAGATCGGGCTGACCTCGAAGGCGATGCAGAACGCGGTCGGCATTTCCGAGCCGGATTACGGCGTGCTGTTCGCCGACATGTTCTATGCCGATGCCACGCCGATTCCGTTCGACCGCTTTCACGCGCCGCGGATCGAGGTCGAGCTCGCCTTCGTGCTGAAGGCGCCGCTGCGTGGGCCCGATTGCACCATCTTCGACGTGCTCAACGCCACCGACTACGTCACGCCGGCGCTGGAAATCCTGGAGACGCGCATGCACCGCGTCGATCCCCAGACGGGCAAGGCGCGAAAGGTCATGGACACGATCTCGGACAACGCGGCGAACGCCGCGCTGGTGCTCGGCGGCCGGCCGTTCCGTCCGATGGACGCGGACATGCGCTGGATCGGCGCGCTGCTGTTCCGCAACGGCGAGGTCGAGGAAACCGGGCTTGCCGCCGGCGTGCTCAATCATCCCGCCAACGGTATCGCCTGGCTCGCCAACCGCCTTGCGCCGCATGACGAGAATCTCGCCGCCGGCGAGGTGGTGCTGGCGGGATCGTTCACGCGTCCGGTCGGCATCCGTCGTGGCGACACGTTTCATGCCGATTATGGCGCGTTCGGCTCGGTGTCGTGCCAGTTCGTCTGAACCAACACCAAAGAGGGAGCGCATCATGACCGGTCACACGCGGCGCAAGAGCATCCATATCGGCGGCTTCAAGCACGCCAACCCGATTCCGAATGCCTGCCGCATCGGCAATCTCGTGATGTCGGGCGTCATCCTCGGCCGCGATGCGGCTGGCGCGATGCCCGAGAGTCTCGACGCGCAATGCGCCAACATGTTCGCGCATATGAAGGCGACGGTCGAGGCTGCCGGCGGCACCACGGACGACATCATCAAGATGACGGTGTGGCTGAAGGACCGCAACGACCGCGCGCCCGTGAATGTCGAGTGGCTAAAAATGTTTCCGGACGAGCATTCACGCCCGGCGCGCCACGCGCTGCCGATGGACAACATGGATGGCGGCGCGCTGGTGCAGTGCGACTTCACCGCAATGATCGACTGAGGGAGCCTGCCGCATGCCGACCTATCTGCCGTTCGACCCGAACCCGCGCCGCCCGGTCAAGGCGCCGCCGCCCAAGACCGTCGACAGCCAATTTCACGTGCTGGGTCCGATCGAGAAATATCCGGAGCGACCCGGTGCGGCCTACCGGATGCCGACGGCGACCTGGGAAGCTGCGCTGCGCGTGCACAAGACGCTCGGCATCGAGCGCGGCATCATCGTGCAGACCACCACCTACGGCGCCGATCATGCCGTCGTGCTCGACGGTCTCGCCGCGATGGGCCCGAACTATCGCGGCTGCGCCAACGCGCTGGTGTTCGCCGAGGCGAACGATTCCTATCTCGCCAAGCTTCATGATGCAGGTGTCCGCGGCGCGCGCTTCAGCTTCCGCCAGGAGCTCGGCGCCGTGCTGTCGGATGCCGATTTCGCCCGTGCCATTGCGCGCATCCGCGAGCTCGGCTGGTACGTCAAGATCCAGCCCGAGAAGGATGGCATCGTCTCCAGCGTCGCCAAATACGAAAATCTCGACGTGCCCGTGCTGATCGACCATATGGCGCGCCCCGATCCGGAAGCCGGCAGGAACGATCCGAACCTGCGCAAGATGCTGGAGCTGCTTGCCAAGGGCAATTTCTGGGTGATGTTGTCGCTCGGCGAGAAGACCTCGAAGCTTGGTGCTCCTTACGACGACGTCATCCCGATCGCGCGCGCCTATATCGAGGCGGCCGTCGATCGCTGCGTCTGGGCCAGCGACTGGCCGCACCCGGTCTCGGTGAAGCAGCCGCCCAACGACGCCGATCTGCTGGAGTTGATGTACCGCTACGCAGCCGATCAGACGGAGCTGGAGAAGATATTGGTGCACAATCCGGCCAAGCTGTTCGGCTTTCCGGATTAGGGCGACCCGTCATTGCGAGGAGCGGAGCGACGAAGCAATCCAGACTTGCTTCCGCAGAAGCACTCTGGATTGCTTCGCTGCGCTCGCAATGACGAACGCGCCATTGCCAAGTCGGCCGCGCCAGACTCTGCACTCACCCCGCCAGCCGATCCCGCACCCCGGCTGCGATCTCGAACGAGCGCAGCCGCGCGGCGTGGTCGTAGATCTGCCCCGTCGTCATCAGTTCGTCCGCGCCGGTCTCCGCGATCAGCGCCTTCAGCCTCTCTTCCACCACGGCAGGCGAGCCGACCGCCGAGCAGGATAGCGACTGGCCGACCATCGCCTTTTCCGCCGGCGACCACAGCGCGTCCATGTCGTCGACGGGCGGCGGCAGCGGGCCGGGCGTGCCGCGGCGCAGATTGATGAACTGCTGCTGCAGCGATGAGAACATGCGCTGCGCGTCCGCCTCGCTATCGGCGGCGAACACGTTGACCCCAACCATCGCATAGGGCTTGTCCAGCTGTGCCGAGGGTTCGAACCGCGCGCGGTACTCCCGCAGCGCCGGCATCATCATCTGAGGCGCGAAGTGTGAGGCGAACGCGAATGGCAAACCGAGCATGCCTGCGAGTTGCGCGCCAAAGGTGCTGGATCCCAGGATCCACAGCGGCACCTTCGTCCCCATGCCCGGCACGGCGCGGATCGTCTGGTTCGGCTTGACGTCGCCGAGCAGCGCCTGCAGCTCCAGCACGTCCTGCGGGAAATTCTCGGAGCTGGTGGCGAGGTCGCGCCGCAGCGCCCGCGCGGTGAACTGGTCGGTGCCCGGCGCCCGCCCGAGCCCGAGATCGATCCGCTCGGGATAGAGCGAGGCCAGCGTGCCGAACTGCTCGGCGATAACCAGCGGCGAATGGTTCGGCAGCATGATTCCGCCGGAGCCGACCCGGATGGTTTTGGTGCCGCCCGCGATATGCCCGATCACCACCGACGTCGCCGCGCTCGCGATACCCGTCATGTTGTGATGCTCGGCCAGCCAGAACCGCTTGTACCCCCAGCCTTCGGCGTGCCGGGCCAGATCGAGCGAATTGCGGAACGCCTGCGACGCATCGCCGCCTTGGCGGATGGGCGCGAGGTCGAGCACGGAGAAGGGGATCATGGGCGGGTCCGGATGGAGCGTGCGATGGGAAAGTGAACTCGACATGTAGGGGCCGGCCGCAGGAATACCAGCCGAAACGATCATGATGCTGCGCCGCCTCCCTTACGCGGAGGCGAAGTCCTTGCTGCTGACGCATGCGGCAAATGCGCCTGCACTGAAACCGCGGGCCGCATTGCGGCGTTGCCGGCCGGTTTGATCGATGGCGACGATTTTCGTTTCGGGGCCTTTCTTTGGACAGATTCAACATCGGCGTTCATGTCGTTGCGCTGGCTGCGGCCTTCGCGCTCGCCGTTCCCATTGGTTGGGACCGCGAGAAGCGGGCGCGAAGCGCGGGCTTGCGCACCTTTCCGCTGGTCGCAATGGCAAGCTGCGGCTTCGTGCAGGCCAGCGAAAGCCTGCTCGTGCATTCGCCTGACGGCATGGCAAAAGTGATCGAGGGCCTCATCACCGGCATCGGCTTCATCGGCGGTGGCGCTATTCTCAAGCAGGGGACTTCGGTGCAGGGCACCGCGACTGCCGCGAGCCTCTGGGCGACCGGCGCCATCGGCGTCTCCGTCGGGCTCGGCGCTTACGATGTCGCGGTGACGGTCGCCGTATTCACGTTCCTGACGCTTCGCTTGTTGACGCTGGTGAAGGAAGAAGACGATCATTGATGGCGTGTGCGAGCGGCCTGCACCCCCGTTCACAACACCGTCATTGCGACCGATCATGCGCCTCGCCTCCACTGGGCACCTCGCGCTGGTTGTTGTAACCTCAGTGCAGAAAATCGTCTGGTCGCCAATCGCGCCGTCGCAAGGAGGAATGACATGACCTCGGTCGTACTCAGTCGCCGCAACCTCCTCGTCGCCGGCGGTTCCATCCTGGCAGCCGGAACCTCCAGCCTGCTGCTGCCTGCCCGCGCGGACGGCCTCGCCCCGACCGATTCGATGTCGGGCGGGGCAAACAACTACCGCAAGGGCGCGGCGATCGTGGACCGCATCGGCAAGGGCGGCTTCTGGATGAGCGGCACCGTGCGCCGCGCCGGCGACGGGGCGCCGCTCGCAGGCCAACGCATCCAGATCTGGGCGCACACCACCGAAGGGCAGGAGCACGAACCGCAGAGCCATGGCGCCACGCTCACCGACAAGGACGGCAAGTTCCGGCTCGAGATGCCGCAGATCATTCCCATCTTCGGCCAGCCGCATGGCCATCTCGCCTATGACAGCGGCGAATTCAAAACCGTGTTCCTCCGGCCGGTGATGCGGAGCGCGAAGGAAACCAGCCTCGAAGCGCACTTCGTGCTGCAGCCGGCCTGATCGCATTGGAGATGAAGGGGCGGAGATCGGCCCGGGCGCGCCTGATCTGGGTCGCCCTTGCTTTCGCCATTGGCGTGCCGATCGCGCTCGCCGCGGGAAGCGAACAGCTCGCATGGCGCGGCCCGGTCTACATCCTCGCCGGCTTCGCCGGGATCATCGCACTCGGTCTCGTGCTCGTTCAGCCCCTGCTGATCGGCGGATATCTGCCGGGATTGTCGACCTATCGCGGCCGGCGCGCCCATCACTGGATCGGCGGCGCGCTGGCTCTGGCAGTGGTGATCCACGTCGCCGGCCTCTGGATCACCAGCCCGCCCGACATGATCGACGCGCTGACCTATATATCGCCGACGCCGTTCTCCCCCTTCGGCGTGACCGCCATGTGGGCCATCTTCACCGTCGCGCTTCTAGCTGCATTGCGCCGGCGATTGGGACTGCGGCTGCGCACCTGGCGCATCGTCCATATTCCCCTGGCGATCGTCATCGTCGCAGGCAGCGTCGTCCATTGCCTGCTGATCGAGGGGACGATGGAGACGATCTCGAAGGCAGCGCTGTGCGTGTTGATCCTCGTGGCAACCGTGAAGGTCATGATTGACCTGCAAGTGTGGCGAAAGCGAAGGGCGCTGCGGGGGGAAAGTGTCGCGCGGCAGTAGCTCACTGGGCTCAAGAGGCGAAGCTCTCTCAACTCGTCATTGCGAGGAGCACTTGCGACGAAGCAATCCAGAGTCCCTCCGCGGAAAGATTCTGGATTTCTTCGCTACGCTCGCAATGACGGAGCAGGCTACTCCGCTTGCCGCAGTCAGCGACCGGGCGTAACCTTCCGCGATGGCCGTCAGTGTCCCCGACCTGAAAGCGTTCCTGCTCGCCACACCGTTCTTCGGCGGTATCCCGGATCAAAGTCTCGACCTCCTGATGTCGATGCTGGTCGAGTGCCGATTTGATACCGGAGCAACCGTCGTGACGGAGGGCGAGCCCGGACGCTCGCTGTTCATCGTCAAGTCCGGCCGGCTGGCGGTGAGCAAACGGGCGAATGCGGGCAGCGTCATCCCGATTTCAGTTCTGGAGCCCGGCGATTTCTTCGGCGAGATGACGCTGATCGAAATGCAGAATCGTTCTGCCACGGTGGTCGCCGAGAGTCCGACCGTGCTGTACGAGCTGACGGCCCAAAAGCTCTACGCCTGCTACAAGGCCGACATCCACGCCTACGTGATCGTCCTGCAGAACATCAACCGCGAGCTATGCCGACGGTTGCGCCGTTCCGACGATCGCTTTGCGGCGCATCAGATGGATGACGACAAGTGATCAAGTGATAATGCGTAGGTGGGTGGAGCACTTGCGAAGCCCATCATGTTTCGTCGCCGCCGCAAGGCCGCGATGGTTGGCGGCGGCCGTCCGCATGTCGACGACACGAGCGACCCAGCCGCCCGTCAAGATCGAATCGGCTGTCCGATTCCCAGCAGGTTACCTTCGCTGTCGCGGAACCACGCGCCCCGCTCACCGATACCCTTGCTGGGGTAATTCCCGGTAATCGCGGCAATTCCATCAACGGTCTTCAAGCCGGGTAGATCATATTCCTCGAATTCGACTCCCCGCACGCGAAGCTCGCGCACCGTTGCCTCGATATCCTCGACTTCCCAGCCCATCTGTGTGTGCGTGCCGAATGGCAGTCCGGCCGAGATGAATATCGCAAACTCGCCATTTGCACAGACGTAACGGAGTCCACCCTCGCGCTGTTCGACCGGCTCGAGCCCGAGTTTTTCCGAATAGAACGCTCGCGCCCGATCCAGGTCTTTGGCTGGAAGCCGGGTTGCCACCTTCGCGCTCCCAAGCATGCCTCTCCCCTTTTCTTGGTCTTAAGCTCGCGTAGGATGGGTAGCGCACTTGCGAAACCCATCACGTTTCGTCATCGAGCAAGTCTTCCATATCGAGCAAGTCTTCCATGGGTTTTGGCTGTACCCATCCTGCGAACTCCCCGGCACCGTAGGCTTCGAATAGGAAACTAACATGGTTCAAGCCGGAGAAAATGGAAGGTTCGCCGCGTTCAAGCACCACGCCAAGGTGCACTCCTTCAGACTTAGCACTGCTTTGCTGACTTGGATTTTGCTCGGCGCTACGCTTTTTTACAAGCCTGAGTGGGTCCGATGGGCCCTGCGAACCGGCACGCACGGCATTGAAGCTGTCGGCGATGCGCTTCCTGGTTATTGGGGCGCTCAGGCCGAAATTGTCTTGCGTGAACTCGGTGGTTTCCTTTGGATCCAGATCACGGCCGCGATCCTGTTTGTCAGGTTCGTGTTTTGGCTGATCGGGGCCTCCTGGCGCCGGGGTCGGCGGTAGATCCGGGCAGCTCGCGTAGAATGGGTAGAGCGAAGCGAAACCCATCATGTTTCGTCACTGAGCAATGCTATGCAACTCTTGGCCAAATCTGACCGGAGCTCTCGCTCGCGCGATGTCCGCAAGTGACCCATTGCGGACGTTAGTTGCTTCGCCGTCGGCCCTTCCGCGCAAAGAGTATCAATAGAGGATGGGCCAGCGCGAGAATGAAGATTGCGTCGAACAAATAGACCGTTATCCCACGCCCCAACGCTGAGGCACCGAACGTAAACTCTCGCGCGTTAGAGAACATTATCGGCAGGTTGAGAACGGTCGAAATGAAGTCACCGAGCCAGCCACTTGCACAAGCAAAGCCTTGCTGTCCCTCGGACCAGCCGCAAC
Source organism: Bradyrhizobium sp. Kon69 (assembly GCF_055807515.1). Lineage (NCBI taxonomy): Bacteria > Pseudomonadati > Pseudomonadota > Alphaproteobacteria > Hyphomicrobiales > Nitrobacteraceae > Bradyrhizobium > Bradyrhizobium sp. Kon69. The sequence continues at coordinate 69,721 of NZ_JBVVOS010000017.1, forward strand.
CTACGGATTTTAGAACAGGATAAGCGACGAGCTCCAAGGGGACTACAACGACCGCAATCCCTACGATGCATAAGCAGAGCAGGCTCACAACTCGGAAGACCTTGAGTATTATCGAACCGGCCATTCGCCAAGACTACCAATGTTGATAGCCAGTTGCGACCGTCATTAATTGGTCCACCGAACGGCATCGGGGTGCTGGTAAACGGACCCTTGACGGCGGGTGAACTTCTGCTTTTGGCCCATAGCGGAAGTCTGCTCGATGTCGGTTTGTGTCCCCTTCCAGAGGTGGGGCGATATGCGGGCTTAGGATCACGATGTGCGCCAATCTAACCCGTCGGGCAACACACCCGCCTCTCGCAAAATCCCGTCAATCCCCCACCACAAAAATATTCCACTTTACCGAAATTCGGAATCGCAGTATCAATCCGCCATCCCGGTCCAGGGAGAGGGGCGATCGTCCGTCGTAACGAACGTGGATCGGGGTGCGGTGGACGCGGCTGCGTCGGGCATGCGAAGGCGGGACCAGGGCGAGATGAACCTCGTGAGGTCCTTCTGCGTGCGGACGAACGGCGCCTGTGTCCGGCGAAGCCTCTGGGCGAAGCCGGATCGCTGCGTACGGCAAAATCGTGTGGTCCTGGCCGTCGTTGCTACGGTCAAGCCTTGCGGAGATGGATCGGGGCCCAACCGGGTCTTCGGCCATCGTCAATTCGCAAGGTGACGGTGACAAAAAGGAACTCGTCGCCGGGGAGAGCGCGGCATAAGCCGTCAACCCACTGCGCAGGGAAGGCCGAGTGTTCGGCGTCACCTGTATGCTGCTGTGCGGTCTCTTTGCGCTACACTTTCGCGCAGCGGACCGCGGGTGCCAGCCGGCACCCGGTCTTCCCTGCGCCCTCTTCACGGAGGAGGGTCAAGGTAGAAGCAAAACTCGGGCACCTCATGCCGCGAGAAGGCTGCTTCATGTGCAATTTGAGCCAGGGAATGGTGCTGCCAGACAGGATTGAACTGTCGACCTCTCCATTACCAATGGAGTGCTCTACCACTGAGCTACGGCAGCATGTGCTGGGGTAAGAATCGGCCGCCACGAGGGGCCTACCAAGCGGGCCGATATCTGCCACAAGCCCCCCTCCTGTGCAAGCTTGCAGGCTCCGCCAAAGCGATAAAATCGGGTCGATATCTGGGCCAAAATGCCTGTTTTGGCTCGAAACGGCCGACTTTCCGCGGATTCGGTTCCGATATCCCCACCCAACTGGCCAGTTGCCCGATACGCCGGATTCGATCCATTTCGATTTTCGCACGATCGGATCGCGCGGGCCTCTTGAGCTGCCTTATTCCTCGGGCATGTTATCGACGATCGCTGTAATGGACCCCGATGGCAGACGAGAACGACAAGAGCGCGAAGCAGGACTCCCGACAGGCGAGGACGTCCCGCGACGACCGGCTGAAATCGGCGCTGCGCGAAAACCTGAAGCGGCGAAAGATGCAGGCGCGCGAACGCGCCGTAAGTGGCGACCCCTCGCAGAATGAAGATGGTTCCCTAGATGAGGGGACCGCCGACAAGACCGGCGGCTAGAATCCGACGGCTGGAATTTTTTGGAGTGCATGGACGTGGCAATGGGGCAGGACGAGCAGCAACGACCCGAGAGTGACGCGCAGATGTCGCGGTTCACCCGCCCTGAGCAGACCTTTCCGACGCTGACATCAGCCGAGATCGAGCGGATGAGGCATTTCGGCGAGGTCCGCAACTATGTCGATGGGGAATTCCTGTTCGAGACCGGCAAGCCCGGGCCGGGCATGTTCGTCGTGCTGAAGGGCCACGTCGCCATCACCCAGCGCGACGGCCTTGGCCATGTCACGCCGTTGATCGACCAGGGGCCTGGACAATTCCTGGCCGAACTCAGCCAGCTCTCCGGCCGGCCGGCACTGGTGGACGGCCGCGCCGAAGGCGATGTCGAGACGCTGCTGTTGCCGCCGGAGCGGCTGCGCGCGCTGCTGGTCGCCGAGGCCGAGCTCGGCGAGCGCATCATGCGCGCGCTGATCCTGCGCCGGGTCAATCTGCTCCAGGGCGGCGTCGGCGGCGTGGTGCTGATCGGTCCGTCGCATTCGGCAGGCGTGGTGCGGTTGCAGGGCTTCCTCACCCGCAACGGCCAGCCACATCACCTGCTCGATCCCGCGCGCGATCGCGACGCCGCCGACGTCATCGCGCGTTATTCGCCGAAGCCGGACGACTGGCCGCTGGTCGTCACTCCCGATGGTGCGGTGCTGCGCAACCCCGGCGAAACCGAGCTTGCGCGCGCGATCGGCATGATCGGCGGCCCGCGCAACGACCGCATCTACGACGTCGCGATCGTCGGCTCCGGGCCGGCCGGGCTCGCCACCGCCGTGTATGCCGCGTCAGAAGGCCTCTCGGTCGCCGTGCTCGACACCCGCGCCTTCGGCGGCCAGGCCGGCGCCAGCGCGCGCATCGAAAACTACCTCGGCTTTCCGACCGGCATTTCCGGCCAGGCCCTGACCGCGCGCGCCTTCAACCAGGCGCAAAAATTCGGTGCGGAGATCATGATCCCGGTGACGGTGAAGTCGCTCGACTGCACGCGCAAGGATGGCGCGTTTTCGGTGGCGCTCGACGGCTGCGACCCCCTGCATTCGCGCGCGGTGGTGGTCGCAAGCGGCGCGCGCTATCGCCGGCCCGAGATCGAGAACCTAGACACGTTCGAGGGCCGCGGCGTCTGGTATTGGGCCTCGCCGGTCGAGGCGAAGCTGTGCGCCGGCGAGGAGGTCGCGCTGGTCGGTGCCGGCAACTCCGCGGGACAGGCCGCCGTGTTCCTGTCGGGACACGCCAAAAAAGTGCTGATGATCATCCGCGGCGGTGGCCTTGGCGCCAGCATGTCGCGCTATCTCATCGAACGCATCGAAGCCACGCCGAACATCGAACTGATGTTCAACACCGAGATCACGGCGCTCGAAGGCGACGAGGCCTCGCTGCTGCGGCGCATCCGCTGGAAGAGTCGGCTGTCGGCCGACGAGGATTTTGCCGACATCCGCAATCTCTTCCTGTTCGTCGGCGCCGATCCCGCCACCAACTGGCTCGACGGCTGCGGCGTGACGCTCGATCGCGGCGGCTTCGTCGTGACAGGCGCGCAGTCGGAGCAGAACGAGGGCCGGCTGGTCGCGCCGCTGGAGACGTCGGTGCCCGGCGTCTACGCCGTCGGCGATGTCCGCTCCGGCTCGGTCAAGCGCGTCGGCGGCGCCATCGGCGAAGGCGCGCAGGTCGTGGCCTCCCTGCATGGCTTCCTTGGCGACGCCGCAAAACCGGCGCTTTAGTCAAGGACAAGGCAAGTAAATGGCAAGTCGATTGAGGCTTGCCATCTTGCGGTGTGATGCGGGACTATCTCCCCTCATCCTGAGGAGCGGCCGAAGGCCGCGTCTCGAAGGATGAAGGCCCAGCTGCCAAAGCCAGGCCTGCATGGTTCGCGCGGCGATGCGCAAGCATCGTCCGCAGGGGCGCTCACGCGCCTCCTCACCATGAGGATCGACAAAGAAAACGCTTAACGGGAGGACTAAATGGCCGAACTCGTCGTGCTCTACAAGACGCCCAAGGATGCTGCCGCTTTCGACAAGCATTATGCCGAGACCCACATTCCGCTCGCCAAGAAACTTCCCGGCTTGAAGAAGTACGCGGTCAGCACGGGCACGGTCGGCTCCCCCGCCGGACCTTCCGGAATTCACCTCGTTGCCATTCTCACCTTCGACAACGTCGCCGCCATCCAGTCGGCCTTCGGCAGCGAAGCAGGCAAGGCGGCCGCCGGCGACGTGCCGAAATTCGCCAGTGGCGGCGCCGACCTGTTGATCTTCGACACCAAGGAAGTGTGAGCCGCGACTTTCGTCGGCTCGTAGCCCGGATGGAGCGAAGCGCAATCCGGGGCCGCTGCATTTGCATGCGAAAATCCCGGATTACGCTATCGCTCCATCCGCGCTACGCACCACAAACTGCCGTCGTTTGCGACAGCGGTGCAAAACATTCAGCCATGCGTTTTCGATTCGCACGATGACGCATGGCTGCGCACGCATGTGTGACACCGCGCAGGTGGCAATCCGATGAGGACCGTAATATCAATCCTGAACTCAATGCGGAGAATAGGAGAGATGTCATGGTTCTTGGGTTGAGCTTGCCCGCCTTCACGTTGGTCCATGTCATCATTAGCCTGATCGGCATCGCCGCCGGCCTCGTCGTGATGTTTGGCCTGCTCGGCTCGAAGCCGATGCCGGGCCTCACCGCAATTTTCCTGTTGTTCACGATCCTCACTAGCGCCACCGGCTTCCTGTTTCCGTTCAAGGAGCTGCTGCCGTCGCATATCATCGGCATCATCTCGCTGGTCCTGCTCGCGATCGCCTGCCTCGCGCTCTACGGCATGAAGCTCGCGGGCGTCTGGCGACCGGTCTACATCGTGACCGCGATGATCTCGCTGTATTTCAACGTCTTCGTGCTGGTGATCCAGTCGTTCCTGAAGGTGCCGGCGCTCGCCGCGATCGCACCCGCCGTTCCGCCGAATCCACCGGGAGGTCCCGTGTTCGCCGTGGTGCAGGGCCTCGTGCTGGTGTTCTTCGTGGTGCTCACCATCGGCGCCTGGCGCCGCTTCCGGCCGATGGCGTTCGCCTGATCATTCAAGGAGCCTGACAATGCCTACCATCACCACCAAGGATGGCGTCGAGATCTTCTACAAGGACTGGGGCTCGGGCCAGCCAATCGTGTTCAGCCATGGCTGGCCGCTGTCGGCCGACGACTGGGATGCGCAGATGATGTTCTTCGTCACCCGCGGCTATCGCGTCATCGCGCATGATCGTCGCGGCCATGGCCGTTCGTCACAGGTCGCCGACGGCCACGACATGGATCATTATGCCGATGATCTCGCGGCCGTGACGGCGCATCTCGACCTGAAGAAAGCGATCCATGTCGGCCACTCCACCGGCGGCGGCGAAGTGGTGCATTACATCGCGCGCCATGGCGAGAGCCGGGTGGCGAAGGCCGCGATCCTGTCCGCGGTGCCGCCGTTGATGCTGCAGACGGACGCCAATCCCGGCGGCCTGCCGAAGAGCTTGTTCGACGATTTCCAGGTGCAGCTCGCTGCCGGCCGCGCCAGCTTCTACCGCGACATCGCGGCCGGCCCCTTCTATGGCTACAATCGTCCCGGCGCAAAGCCCTCGGAAGCGGTGATCCAGAACTGGTGGCGCCAGGGCATGATGGGCGGCGCAAAGGCCCATTACGACGGCATCGTCGCGTTCTCGCAAACCGACTTCACCGAGGATCTAAAGAAGATCAATGTGCCGGTGCTGGTGATGCACGGCGACGACGACCAGATCGTGCCTTACGCCGATTCCGCGCCGCTGTCGGCCAAGCTTTTGAAGAACGGCACGCTGAAGACCTACAAGGGTTTCCCGCATGGCATGCCGACGACGCACGCCGAGACCATCAACGCGGACCTGCTGGCGTTCTTTAGGGAGTGAGTGGCTTCACTCCAGTATCGCCCTGATCGCGTCGAACGTGCGCTTGACGAAAGCTTCCGGCTTTTCCCGCGCCTCTCCGCCGATCCAGCTCTCGCCGCCGACGCGCATCGCGCCGGTGGCGATCATGGCGACGAGGCGTGCCTTCAGCTGGTCCGATTTGGTTCTGGCGCGCTGGGCGAGCCCTTCGGCCAGCGCGCGCTCGAGCTTCTCGTATTTGAGCTGGTCGCGGGCCCGAAGCGCGGGATTGTCGCGCTTGAGCCGCGACATGGCCGCAGCCTCGGCCGGATCGATCCGTTTGAGCGCCGCCGCGATCGCGTTCTCCGCCGCGGTCAGCATGGTTTCGCCCGCCGGCCGCGCCACGACCTCCGCGATCAGCGCGGCGGCGGCGCCTTCCTGCCAGGCCGCGACCACGTCCTCCTTCGAGGCGAAATAATGGAAGAAGCTGCGTCGCGACACGTCCGCCGCGGCCGCAATATCGTCGATGGTCGTGGCCTCGAAGCCGCGCTCCAGGAATAGCGCCATCGCGGCGCGGGTCAACCGCTCGCGGGTCTCTTGCAATTTACGCTGGCGCAGGCCGGTGCCATCGGCGGATTTTGCTCCTGCCGGCAATGGCTTGGTGCGCCTGTTGACTGATTTCCCGGCGACCTTCGAAAACTTCAAATCATTTCACCACTTGCAAAGTTGCACCCAGTGCACATTTAGACCCGTCGCGGGCCCTTTCCCAGCCCTGACGGAGCTATGGCATGACCGACTGGACCACGGCAGACATCCCCTCCCTCAGCGGCAAGACTGCCGTCGTGACCGGAGCGACCGGCGGCCTCGGTTACGAGACGGCGATGGCGCTGGCGGGCGCCGGTGCCATTGTCATACTCACGGGGCGCAACGACGCAAAGGGCCTGCGCGCGATCGAGGGCATTTGCGACCGCTTTCCCAATGCGCTGATCGCCTACGAGCATCTCGACCTCGCCAGTCTAACCTCCGTCGCCGATTTCGCCAGGCGCTTCGCGGCCGGCAACGAGCAGCTCGACCTGCTCGTCAACAATGCCGGCGTGATGGCGCTGCCGAAGCGGCAGCAGACGGCGGATGGTTTCGAGATGCAGCTCGGCACCAACTATCTCGGTCATTACGCCCTGACGGCGCAGCTGTTGCCGCAGCTTCGCCGGGCGAAGGCGGCCCGGGTCGTCAACCTCTCGAGCCTTGCGCACCGCTCGGGTTCGATCAATTTCGACGATCTGCAGGCTAGGCATTCCTATCGTCCGTGGCGAGCCTATTGCCAGTCCAAGCTGGCAATGCTGATGTTTTCGCTGGAGTTGCAGCGCCGCAGCCTCGCCGCAGGCTGGGGTCTGACCAGCCTTGCCGCACATCCCGGCTATGCGCGGACTGATCTGATTTCGAACGGGCCGGGTGCGAACACGTTCCAGTGGCGTGTGAGCCGGTGGCTGCAGCCCTTCATTAGCCAGTCTGCCGCGGAAGGCGCGCTGCCGACCTTGTTGGCGGCGACCTCGCCGGCAGCGGAGCCGGGCGGCTACTATGGTCCCAACTGGTTCTTCGAATTGAAAGGGCCACCGCGGCCGGCGAAGATCATGCCGCAAGCAAAGGATTTCGCCTCGGCAGCCATGCTGTGGGATGTCTCGGCGACTTTGACCGGTGTATCCTTCGACGAGATCGCGGCCGCCGCATGAGCCGCGGGCCTGTCGGGGAGGTCCCGATGCAGATCATCGTTTTCGGCGCGACCGGCATGGTCGGGCAGGGCGTCTTGCGCGAGTGCCTGGTCGATGCCGGCATCGATCGCGTGCTCGTGGTCGGCCGCAGCCCGACCGGCGTCCGCAACGCCAAGCTCACGGAGATCACGCACGACGATTTCACGGACTACTCGGCGATCGAAGCGCAGCTCACCGGCTTCGACGCCTGCTTCTTCTGCCTCGGCGTCTCCTCGATCGGCATGCGCGAGGACCGCTACCGTCATCTCACCTATGACCTCACGCTCGCAGCGGCGACCGTGCTGGCCCGGCTCAATCCGCAGATGACATTCGTCTATGTCACGGGCGCCGGCACTGATTCCACCGAGCAGGGTTCGCGGATGTGGGCGCGGGTCAAGGGCAAGACCGAGAACGATCTGCTCAAGCTGCCGTTCAAGGCGGCCTACATGTTCCGGCCCGGTGCGATCCAACCGCTCCACGGTGCCCGCTCCAAGACCGCGTGGGTGCAGGCCGTATATGCCGCAACTTGGCCACTGTGGTCGGTGCTGCGCCGGCTCTCGCCGCGGCTCGTCACCTCGACCGAGCAGATCGGCCGCGCCATGATCCGGGTCGCGCGGGAGGGCTATCCGCAAAAGGTGCTGGAGATGGAGGATATCAATAGCCTCTAGTCCAGTGGGGCGTTAGTTCTAGGGAAATTTCGCCGCCTGCGCGCGTTGAGCCCCGTCCGCCCGAAGGAGAAAGCGCCGTCGATGTCTCCCCAGCTCAAACTGATCGCACTCGACGCCGACGACCTCTCCGTGATCTCGGCCCACGTCCAGGACGCTCGCGTGCAGCCCTCCGACATCATCTGGCGGCAAAGCGAAAAGCGGCTGGTCGTCGGCATGAGCCGGTTGGACTGGGAGCAGACGCTGGACGGCGAGGCCGAGCCGCGCAGGCTGGTGTCCGCCCTCCGTTTCGACCGCGTGCTCGCCTGCAAGTCGCGCAACATCGACCTCGACGCGCTGGACACTGTCCTGGACCTCGTCGGCATCGAATTCCACGGCCAGGATGCCCCCGGCGGGAGCGCGCTGCTGCTGTTTGCCCAAGGCGGCGCCATCCGTCTCGACGTCGAATGCCTTGAATGCGAGCTGACGGATCTGGGGGCGGATCAGCTGGGGACGGGGTTGGAGGCTGAAGGGGAGGGGTGAGGGATGGATACTACATGCCACATATTCAGTGTCGTCCCGGCGAAGCCGGGACGACACCTCTCAAGGGTTGACGGCGGGGGGCCGTCGCGCCATTGAGCAGGGGGCGGGTGAGCCAATCTGCCCCTAAAGCCCAGCCAAAAGATCATCGCAAAATGCCCGTTCGTCTCGACCGCAGCAGCGCCGATTTTGACCAGCGATTCGGGGCCTTCCTCGCCGCCAAGCGAGAGGCCTCGGCCGACGTCGAGGCGGCCGCGCGTGCCATCGTCGACGACGTGGCGAAACGGGGCGATGCCGCCCTGCTCGAGGCCACGGCAAAGTTCGACCGGCTGACACTGGATGCATCCGGCCTGCGCGTCACCGCAGCCGAAATCGAGAGCGCGGTGAAAGCCTGCGATGCAGCGACGCTGGATGCGCTCAAGTTCGCGCGCGATCGCATCGAGAGCTATCACAGCCGCCAACTGCCGAAGGACGAGCGCTTCACTGATTCGCTCGGCGTCGAGCTCGGCTGGCGCTACACCGCGATCGAATCCGCCGGCCTCTATGTGCCCGGCGGCACCGCGGCCTATCCGTCCTCGGTGCTGATGAATGCGGTGCCGGCAAAGGTCGCCGGCGTGACCCGTCTCGTCATGGTGGTGCCCTCGCCCGACGGCAAGCTCAATCCGCTGGTGCTGGCGGCAGCAAAGCTTGGCGGCGTCACCGAGATCTATCGCGTCGGCGGCGCGCAGGCGATTGCCGCGCTCGCACATGGTACCGCGACGATCGCGCCTGTCGCCAAGATCGTTGGACCCGGCAACGCGTATGTCGCCGCGGCAAAGCGGCTGGTGTTCGGCAAAGTCGGCATCGACATGATCGCCGGTCCCTCGGAGGTGCTTGTCATCGCCGATGACACCGGCAATGCCGACTGGATTGCCGCCGATCTGCTGGCGCAGGCCGAGCACGATGCCAGCGCGCAGTCGATCCTGATTACCGATTCGGCGCGCCTTGCCGCCGATGTCGAAAAGGCCGTCGAGGCACAGTTGAAGACGCTGCCGCGCGCCGCGATCGCCAGCGCCTCGTGGGCCGATTTCGGCGCCATCATCATGGTGAAGAACCTCAACGACGCCATCCCGCTCGCGGATGCGATTGCCGCCGAGCATCTCGAGATCATGACGCAAGATCCCGACGCGCTCGCCGCAAGGATCCGCAACGCTGGCGCCGTGTTCCTCGGGCCGCATACACCGGAGGCGATCGGCGACTATGTCGGCGGCTCCAACCACGTGCTGCCGACGGCGCGCTCGGCACGATTCTCGTCGGGTCTTTCGGTGCACGATTTCCTCAAGCGCACCTCGATCCTGAAATGCGGCCCGGATCAGCTGCGAGCGCTGGGTCCGGCCGCGATGATTCTCGGCAAGGCGGAGGGGCTAGATGCCCATTCGCGCTCGATTGGATTGCGCCTCAATTTGTCATGACCCAGCCGCCCGAACAGGACGACTCGACCAATCGCATCGTCGGCGTGACGCTCGACGAGGACTCGATCGGCCGTTCCGGGCCCGACATCGAGCATGAGCGCGCGATCGCGATCTACGATTTGATCGAGCAGAACCTGTTCGCGCCGGAGGGCGCCGACGGGAAGGGCCCGTTCACGCTGCATATCGGCATCACCGGCAGCCGGCTGATGTTCGACATCCGCCGCGAGGACGGCACGCCCGTGGTCGCGCATCTGTTGTCGCTGACGCCGTTCCGGCGGATCGTGAAGGATTATTTCATGATCTGCGACAGCTACTATCAGGCGATCCGCACGGCGACGCCGGACAAGATCGAGGCCATCGACATGGGCCGCCGCGGCATTCATGACGAGGGATCGCGTACGCTGCAGGAGCGCTTGAAGGGCAAGGTGCGGGTCGATTTCGAGACCTCGCGCCGCCTGTTCACGCTCATTACCGTCCTGCACTGGAAGGGTTAAGCGCGATGGCGGGTCCGCCACGCGCACGCGATCCGCAATCGGTGCTGTTCGCATGCGCCATGAACAGCGTGCGCTCGCCGATGGCCGAGAGCTTGCTGCGGCACATGTTTCCGCAGGGCCTTTATGTGAAGTCGGCCGGCGCCAGGCGCGGCGAGCTCGATCCGTTCGCGGTGTCCGTGATGGCCGAGCTCGGCCAGGATATCTCTACCCACAAGCCGCAGACCTTCGAGGAGCTGGAGGACTGGGAGGGGCTCAATTTCGACCTGATCATCACGCTCTCGCCGGAGGCGCATCACAAGGCGCTGGAGCTGACCCGCACGCTCGCCGCCGACGTCGAGTATTGGCCGACGCTTGATCCGACCACCATGGAAGGCAGCCGCGACCAGAAGTTAGCTGCTTACCGTGACGTCTGCGACCAGCTCCTGCTGCGCATCCGCCGGCGATTTTCGAAGGTGGGCGCGGCAAACGGCTAGCATCCGGCGCCCGTAACACCCGCGTCACAGACTGCGGGCACACGCATCCCGTACCCATCGAATCAGTAAAGTCCGGGTTCCCGGGTTGTGAAATCAGCCCCCGTCCGATAGGTTCCGCGCGCAATTCACCCCCTGCTTCATTCCCCCAATCACCTGATGCTCGGCCGCCCCAAATTCGTTCTCGCCTCCGGTTCGCCGCGGCGCCTGTCGCTGCTCAACCAGGCCGGCATCGAGCCGGACGCGCTTCGGCCCGCCGACGTCGACGAGACGCCGAAGCGGGGCGAGCTGCCGCGCGCCTGCGCCAACCGGCTGGCGCGGGCCAAGGCCGATGCGGCGCTCAAATCGGTGCAGCTCGACGACGAGCTGCGCGGCGCCTTCATCCTCTCCGCCGACACGGTGGTGGCGGTCGGCCGCCGCATCCTGCCCAAGGCCAACCTCGTCGACGAGGCCGCGCAATGCCTGCGGCTGCTGTCGGGCCGTAACCACCGCGTCTACACCGCGATCACCCTGGTGACGCCGCGCGAGGCCTTCCGCCAGCGCCTGGTCGAGACCCGCGTCCGCTTCAAGCGCCTCTCGGAGGACGACATCCAGGCCTATATCGGCTCCGGCGAATGGCGCGGCAAAGCCGGCGGCTACGCCGTGCAGGGCATCGCCGGGTCGTTCGTGGTCAAGATGGTGGGGTCCTACACCAACGTGGTCGGCCTGCCGCTCTACGAGACCACCACGCTGCTTGGCGGCGAAGGTTTCCCGATCCGCTTCGGCTGGCTCAACGCCACCGCCATCTGAGCCGACAAGCCGCTCCTGCAAAAAATCGCGAAAACAACCCCATGCACAGTAGAATTGCCCCGCGGGACCTGGCCGGGACGCCTGCGCCTTCGCCGGAGGAACCCCTTTGGCGACAGGCTCTTGGACTGGCTCGCATGTGTCAGCTGAGCACCTCATGGACGACCCGGTGAAAAAGCCCGCAAGCTCCCTCAAAACCTGCCCGATCTGCGGCAAGCCGCAGTCCGAGGCCACCCGCCCGTTCTGCTCCTCGCGCTGCCGCGACGTCGATCTGAACCGTTGGCTGAAAGGCTCCTATGTCATTCCCGGCCGGGATGACGAGGCAGATGGCGAAGAATAGCCCTGTTCTATCAACCATTTAAATTCTCGATGCACCGCCGCGCGCCGTTTCTTCCAAGCCACGTCCCGCCTTGTGCACAGTCGGGCCGCGCCCGGCGAAGCCACTTGGCGAAGCCGGGTGGACAGGCAGCCTTCAGCCCACTATAAACCGCCCGCTCGATGGGCTTTGGCCCCTCTTTGGAGCACGCCCAGGTAGCTCAGTTGGTAGAGCATGCGACTGAAAATCGCAGTGTCGGTGGTTCGATTCCGCCCCTGGGCACCATTCCGCTCTCCACGGGCAACACTTCCCTAGCGCCAGCCTTGACCAACCGGCTCGCGCAGCAAACCGTTCCGGAACCAGATCGCGCCCGCCCATTGCTGGCACTCTGCTTGCTCAGCCAGGACCAAAGTCTGGCCTTGGAAGACAGGCCGTTTCAGGTTGAGGCAAGTGATGCAAGAAATGTCCCGTTCTGGTGCTGCCGGCGAACTCCGGCTCGATGCGTTGGTCGCCGATTTGTGGTGGCGCGTTCGGCTCATCAACACCGACATTCTCGAGGAAGAGGCGAGAGCAGGGGTGTTTGACGCCCTTCAGCCGACATATCCGCTTCTTGCGCTTAATCTTCGCGCGCGACGCGACAATCTGGTCTCGACGATCGGCGTGCTCGAGCAGCGTGCGCGATCAACGTCGGAGGCTGCCTGAGGGTTCGTTCGCACTGGACATCAGCAACGTCAGCTTCGGCGCGCGAATACCAGTTGCCGGACGTCGATCTTTTCGGCCCTGAAACCTGCCTCGCAGTAGCACAAATAATATTCCCACAGCCGTCGGAACGGCTCGTCGAACCCCAGTGAGGTCAGGTCCGTCCAGGCATGGCCGAAGCTCGTTCGCCACACCGCGAGCGTCTTGGCGTAGTCCTGTCCAAAGACCCGCTCCCGGATCAGAGGCATCTGCACGCGTTCGCCGAGCGAGCGCAGGACATTCGGCGAAGGCAGCATCCCGCCCGGAAAAATGTATCTCTGGATGAAGTCCACGCGCCGTCGGTAGCTGTCAAAGAGCTCGTCGCGGACGGTGATGGCCTGGATTCCGGCAAGACCGCCCGGCTTGAGCCGTTGATGCAGTTGATTGAAGTATGTCGGCCAGAACGGCTCGCCGACGGCCTCGATCATCTCGATCGAGGCGATACGGTCGAACTGCCCGTCCTGATCGCGATAGTCCTGGAGCCGGACTTCGACTTTTTCGCCGAGCCCGGCTTCGTGGATTCGCCGGCTGGCGAATGCGTGCTGCTCCTTGCTGATGGTGAGCGCCAAGACCTTGGCGCCGCAAGTCTTGGCGGCATATTCGGCGAAGCCGCCCCAGCCGCAGCCGATCTCGAGCAGGGTATGGCCGGGCCGCAGCTCGATCGCCTTCGCCAGCTGTTCGTACTTGTGCCGTTGAGCGGCGAGCAGGTCGGTCGCATCGGGCGAGAACAATGCCGACGAGTAGGTCATGCTCGGATCGAGCCAGGCCGCAAAGAATTCGTTGCCGAGATCATAATGGGCGTGGATATTCAGCCGCGATCCCAGTCGCGTGTTTCGGCGCAACCGATGCAGCGCGCGCCGGCAAAGCCGGACCAGTGCATTGCCGGCGAAGGCGCTGTCGACCAGGTCCTGGTTGAGACAGAACACGTAAAGCAGCTGGGAGAGATCCGGTGTGCTCCAATCGCCTCGAACGTAAGCCTCGGCCATGCCGATATCGCCGCCCAGCACCAGGCTTCGTGCGAAGGCGTAGCTGTTGAGCTCGATGGTCGCCGACGGCCCCGGATGCGTTCCCCGCAACACCACCGTTCTGCCGTCGGGAAGACGAACATCCACGGTGCCGAGCTTAAGCCGCGAGGCAAGCCGAAGCGCGAGCCGCGCGAGCAAGGGAACGTCATCGAAACGAGCAGTCTGGTGAGTGGCTGCGAGGTCCATGGCTTCACATTCAGCGTTGGTTCGGACGGGGGACGTAAGGAACATTTTTCACCCAAAGCCGGATCGCTTCCCAATGAATGGCCGCGACGACCTTGAAGGTGAGAAGTGGCAGGGTGACGAGCATCGCCAACAGCGAGCGGCTGGTCAGCGAGCGACGTTGCCCGGAGAACGCGGCCGTAAATATCGCACCATGCTCATCGGTCTGCACGATTCTGACCTTCACTTGCTGGTCGGGTGGGGCAATGCTGAAGCGATACTTCGTGTGCATCTCCATGAATGGCGAGACGTAGAACTCCTTCGCCTGGCATTGGCGTATGGCACCGCCGGCAGCAGCGTCCTCCACCGGAAGGATGTAGGAATGGATTTCGCCAAAAGTGTTGCGGACCTCGTAGATCAGCAGCGCAAGATTGCCGCTGCTGCCATAGCAGAAGTAGATCGAAAGCGGATTGAACACGTAGCCGAAGAGCCGCGGATAGCACAAAAGGAGGATGCGCCCGCCCGACAGATCGATATCGCGTTGTTCGGCCAGGCCTCGCACATGGTTGCTCAAGGATGCGCCGTCACGCTTGCCGTGATCGGATTCGTGAAAGCTGAAGACTGACGCGCGATTGACGCCGAATAGGCGAGACTGGCGGTCCGCTTCATCAAGCCGGTCGAGGTCGATCAGCAGGCTCATGACCCGGTAAGCGAACCTGTGGTGCACGGGCCGCATGCGTGCGTGCATCACCCGGCCCAGGTAGAGCGCGGCTGCAGACGAGGTCGCTGTTCGTTCTGGAGCGCCCGGTTGCAACATGTTCTACTCAGCAGCCTGCGCCAGCAACGCGCCGGACCGTCGCCACGGCACCGCACTGCCAAGTGCCTCGGCGACGGCGATGCCGGAGCGCAAGCCGTCCTCATGGAATCCGTAGCCGGTCCACGCGCCGCAAAACCAGGTACGGCGGCGTCCCTGGATTTCGGGGAGGTTCCTCTGCGCGGCAAACGCGCTTGCGTCATATTGTGGATGCGCGAATGTGAACTTGCCGAACGTGAGATGAGGCGCCGGCTCGTAAGGGGGATTGAGACTGACGAATAGCGGCTTGCTTTCGTCGATGCCCTGCAGCCGGTTCATCCAGTAGGTCACGGCGACGTCGTTCTGGGCCGGCGTTTCGCGTCGCCAGCGCAAGAAATTCCAGGATGCCCATGCGTTTCGGCGTTTCGGCATGAGGTTGAGGTCGCGGTGCAGATAGGCCGTGTTTGGAGCGTAACGGATCGCGCCGAGAATGGATCTCTCGCGTGGGTCGGCATCCGACAGCATCGCCAGGGCCTGATCGCTGTGACAGGCCATCACGACAGCGTCGTAGGAGTCCTGATGGCCGTGGCTGTCGCCGATCGTCACACCGTGCTCGGTCCGATGGATCGACGTCACCGCGCAGCCGAGCCGGATGCTGGCCCTGAACCTGGCCGTGAGCTTCTCGACATAGCGCCGGCTGCCGCCCTGGACGGTGCGCCAGAGCGGCCGATCCAGATGCAACAGCCGGTGATTGTCGAAAAAGGCGATGAAGTTTTCCGCGGGAAAGGCGAGGATATCGGCTGAGGGCGACGACCAGATGGCGGCCCCCATCGGTCCCAGATAATCGCTGAACAGGCGCGGGCTGAACGCTCCCTTGCGCAGATATTCGCCGAGTGTGAGGTTCTCGAGCCGGCCGGCCCGCAAGTCGGAGACGCTTTCCTTGTTGAAGCGTCGGACCTCGGCCAGCATGCGAAAATAGGACGGGGAGAAGAGATTGCGCGGCTGGGCAAACAGGCCAGAGGCGACCTGCAGGAAGGTCTCGCCGCCGCCCCGCCACTCGAATCGGCCATGGTCGGCCGACATCGCGAAGCTCATGCATGTCTCCTCGGTCTTTACACCCAGGTGCGCGAACAGAGACGTCAATTCCGGGTAGTTCGGCTCGTTGAACACGATGAAGCCGATGTCGACGTCGATCTCTTCGCCATCGTAGTCGACACGCACTGTATGACTGTGTCCACCCGGTCGCAATTCGCGCTCGTAGACGGTCACGGCATGACGTTCTGACAGGAGCCATGCGGCGGCATTGCCGGCAATTCCCGTCCCGATCACCGCCAAACGCATGCTGCGTCGCCCCCCAATACCACCAGCGACGGCCGGAACATCCGGTTTCGGGCCAATGTCGTCCGCCGCCCGGCTCAGATAGCTGACCGGCCACACGCGCACTGAGGAAACGTTCGAACGGACGGCGTGGATCACCCGTTCGCCGCCAAGAAGGCGCCGGAATGATCGGAACTCCGGCGTCGCACGATCTGGTTCAAAAGCCTGACAGGGTTGCGCGGCAGGCGGAACGAGCGCGTAGCGTGATCCAGCGAGGGGCTCACGTCGTTTACAGCCGATGCCTTTGTTAAACCGGTTGCGACACCGGAGGGGAGACCGGACATGAGCCTGTTTTTTACATATCTGTCGGTGGCTGCGACCTTCGTTGCGCTCGATATGATCTGGCTCAAGACCATGATTGAGAGACTTTACCGGCCGGTGCTGGGCGACATGTTGCGCTCGGAGCCCAACCTCGCCGCCGCCGCAGCGTTTTATCTGGCCTATCCCCTCGGCCTGATCTGGTTCGCGGTGCTGCCGGCTCAGCAGGATGGTGGCGCGCTGCGTGCCTTCACGTCCGGCGTGATGCTGGGCTGCTTCACTTATGCGACCTACGATCTGACCAACCAGGCAACGCTGAGGAATTGGTCGACGGCGCTCACTGTTGCGGACGTGGGCTGGGGATCCTTCCTCGCCGGCGTCAGCGCCTGGACTGGATTTCTCGTGGCTCAACGGATGGCACATTGATCATGGATGGGACGCACAACGGGTCGCTGCGGCACGATGGCGACCGGAAGCGCGGCCGATGGTACCGATGCGCCGCTTTCCTGTTTCTGGTTCCTGCTGCGGGGATTTTGATCGGGGTCCTGAACCGTCCGGAAGCGTGGTACGCGGCACTCAACAAGCCATCTTTCAATCCGCCGCATGCGGTGTTCGCACCGGTCTGGACGGCCCTGTTCCTGATGATCGCCGTGGCGGGATTCCGCACCTTCGAGGCGGAGCCGCGCGGAACGACGATGAGATTATGGGGCCTGCAGATGATCCTGAATTTTGCATGGTCTCCCATCTTCTTTTCGCTTCATCGCATGGACGTGGCGCTCGGCGTCATCGTTGCGCTGCTCGCTGCGATTCTCGCCTTTGTCTGGCGTCAATGGGCGAACGATCGGCTGGCATCGGCCCTTTTCATTCCCTATGCCGGCTGGGTGGGTTTTGCGACCTTGCTGAACATCTCGCTGCTCCGCCTCAATTAGGATCGGCCGCGCAGAGCTGACTTCATGGCATCGGGTCGGCGTGGCGCCGAATTAGGGGTCCGTCGCTCCGTCGCACGCGTCAAACGCGTCTCTGGTCGCCGCGATCTTGTCGGAGAGCGACGTGAATGCGATCTGGACCCTCCGCTTGGCATCGTCGTCAAGGACGAGGTGCGCGAGATCGAGCAGTCGATTACCGAAGCGCTCCGTGACAGCGAGCAAATGATCGAGACCTTCCGCGGGCTGGTTGGCCGCCAGACCGTCGACCTCCCTTACCATCTGCTCGAGTCTCGCAACGGAGGACACAAGCGGATCCTGGTGTCCACGGTTGGGGAATTCGATGATCTCTGCGGCCACGCGCGGGTTCCTTGCCTGCTTCAGGCTGCAGCCGATGCAGCAAGGCAGTCCTTGCGCACCGTCAGAAGGGTTCGGTGCAACCAGGTCTTGATGGTGCCGACCGGCACACCGAAGCGCCGCGACAAGCTCGCGCGGCTCTCACCCTCGAGATAGGCCAGCGCCACCAGCCTGCGGCGGTCTTCCGGCAAACGAGCCAGCACGCTGCGTGCGATCGGTTCGGCGCGGGCGTAGTCGAAATCGTCGCTCGCCGGCTGATCAGCACTTGTTGGAACCAGCAGCGCCTCGTCTAACTCGTAGGTCGGCAGTCTTCTGACCCGCAAATGGTCGATGGCGGTATTCCGGGCGATCGCGGACATCCAGGTCATCGCCGAAGCACGATCGCCGTCGAACCGACCCGCGTTGCGCCAGATCTTCAGATAGGCTTCCTGAAGAATGTCCTCGATGTCGTGGGGCGGAGTTCCGACGGCGAGCGCAGTCCTGCGCAGCCTGCTCCGCGTCAGCACATGCAGCGCTGCGAAGGCCCGTGTATCGCCCGCCGAAACGCATGCCAGCAGTTCGGGCAATGTCTCGCTCTGCGCCTGTCGTGTCAGGCTTAAACCGGCCATGACCTGTCTCCCTTGCGTCTCCTTCGAAACGCTCCGGGCTCGCGTTCGGATCACCCGGCGGAAGATGGAGGCGAGTGGATCAAAGCCGCACGAATGGCCCGATCAGCCTGCCGAGCAGGCTGTTCATGCGCAGGTCGCCCGTCATTGCGACAAGGCAAACACATGGGCCCTCGTCGCCCACCACAGGTCGATGGTCGACCTCGTCGTCGCCATAGTCGAAATCACCCGGACCGAACCGGCCGCCCTCATGGCTGAAGCTGCCCTCGAGCACGAGGGTCAGCTCGGTGCCGGTGTGTGTGTGCTCGAGCATGCGCGTCCCCGGCGCGGAGCGAAGCAGAAAAGCCCGCGCCGTCCCCGATCCGGACAGCTCGATCGGCCGCATGCTCAGACCCGGAGCGATGCGCCTGCGCTTGCCGATGCGGTAGTTTCGCAGCGCCGCCGGAACATCCTGCTCGCTGCCGCGAGCGACCTCGGCAGTCCGCGCCGCTCGTTCTGTGGGAGCATCGTGAATGCGCGACATCACCTGCTCGAACGCATCCGATGCGACCGGCACTGGTTCAATGTCTTCAAGCGCCAAACCGCCAAGTTGCTCGATGGCCTGCACGAACCGGCCGCACCGAGCGCAACCTGCAACATGCACCCCCACCACCAATTGATGGGCTTCTTCCAACCTGCCGGCCGCAAAGTCGGCCAGAAGATCTTCCGGTGGATGATGGCTGATCGTCATGCTTCTTCGTCCAATATGTCTCTCAGGCGGTTCATCGCCAGCCTGATCCGCGACTTCACCGTTCCGAGCGGAATGCCGAGCAGGCTCGCGATTTCCGGGTGCGGCCTCTCCTCGATGAACGACAACCTCACCACCATGGATTGCTCCATCGAGAGCTGCCTGACGGCCGAATTGATCCGCGCGGCGTCCTGCACGCGGGACATGACGGCGTCCGCGGGCTCGGCGGGATCCGGCGTCTCGGGAAGCTCAGAGGTGCCCCGCAGGCGGTCTGCCCGCGCTCTGCTGCGGAACAAATCGATGCGCAAATTGCGCGAGATGGTGAATATCCATGCCGCGGCCCCGGCCGTCCCAGGATCGAACTGGCCTGCCTTTCGCCAGACGGCGATCAGGGTATTTTGAGCAATCTCCTCCGCCTCGTCCGAACTGCACCCGGCCTTCAGCATCAGTCCCTTGATGCGCGGCGCGAAATGCTCGAACAGGCGCTTGAAGGCCTCCCGGTCTCCTGCCGAGGCGACGCGTCCGATCAGATCAGCCCAATCCACCTTTGTGTCCGGCCCTTTGCTCGTGCCCGTCGACAGCCGCGCTTCAATCCTCCGGGGAAAACCAGCCTTCGCCCGGATGGGCGCATCTAAAGCTCGGATAGCAGCGATCATAGCGCCTCGACAAGCGACCTGTGGGTCTGGGAACGAACGAGGACAGGCGCTGGATCACCGCGGGATGATCATTTCGACAGGTTCCGGCCCGTCCACGCAGAGGCCCGGCTGACCGTGCGCCGTCTCGCCCCGGGCCTCACACCGGGAACGTCAGCGATTTCGCGAGCCTGACCAGATCGACCTGGCGCCTGCAGCCCGTCTTTTCGAAGACGTGAATGAGGTGGCTCTTCACGGTGCTGACGGAAACGCCGAGCAAGGCCGAGATCGCGTCTCGTGTGTGTCCCTCGCAGATGAGCTCGAAGATGCGAATCTCGGCCGGCGTCAGGTCATAGAGCTGGTTGAGCGCATCGTGAGGCAATCGCGGCGGCCCGGCGGCTGACGTCACGAACACGGCGGCAGCGGCGCTCTGGATCAGACCGGATCGGGTGTGGCTGCGTCGCAACGGCAGAACGTGGATGACGAGAGGGTCACCGCCTTGGCGCGGGATCGGGATGCCGATGCCTTTTTGCCCGAGCGTCGCTTCGTCCTTTGCCGCCTGCGCGACGGCTGATTGCAATGCGGCCGTGGTCGCCGCGGATTGAACCGCGATCCTGCCATGCCTTGCCACGATCGGATCGCCGGCCGCGAGCATCGCCGCGGCTGCGGCGTTGGCGTGAACGATTTTCGAATCCTCGTCGGCCAGGACGACGCCCACCGTCAGGGCCTCCACCGTCGCCGCGAATGTGGTGGCTTCCACCGCCTTCATGTCGAACAGATTGCTGATCGTCACGGCGCGGCGGATGTGAGGCGCCAGAAGGCGCAATCCGTCGACCTGCGCATCGTCAATGCGGCCCGCCGACTCATGCTGGCTGAATATCGCATTTCCAACCATCGTCCTGTCGCGAACGAGGCCGACGGCAACGGCGTCGAACAAGCCCTTGGGCATGGCCCATTCGCGATAATAGCGGTTGCTGGAAATGATGTCCGGCCGGACCGCCTGGGATTGAACGATCGGCTCGCCGAGCGGGTATTGCCGAATGCGCTCGGCGCCGCCCCAGAGCTCGATGATGTCGGCGCCGTATCCGACCCCATTCTGGGCCATCTGGGCCAGGTCGGACCCGGACACCGCGTTGACGACAGCCTTCATGTTGGTGAGGCTGGCGACCGAGAGCGCGCCGGTGGCAAAGCCGAATTCGGCGCAAATCTCATCCAGAACTGCGGTCCATCGTTCAGGTGCGATCACACAATCATAGATATTGCCGATGAGGTCCGAGAACTTCTCGACCGAAGCCTGCTGCATTCCAAACCACTCACTTCATAATCACTGGACGACAGAGCGTGCCATCACCCCGAGCTTCCCTACACCGGAAACGTCAGCGACCTTGCCAGCCGGACCAGATCGACCTGGCGCCGGCAACCTGTCTTTTCGAAGACATGCAAGAGGTGACTTTTCACGGTGCTGACGGACACCTTCGCTGCTTGCGCGATGGCCGATTGCAACGTGCTGGTGGTGGTCGCCGATTGAACGGCGATCCGGCCATGCCGAGCCAGAAGTGGATCGCTTGCCGCGAGCATGGCTGTGGCTGCGGCATTGGTGTGAACGATCTTCGAATCGCCGTCCGCCAGAACGACTCCGACCGTCAGGGTCTCCACTGTCGCGGCTTCCACGGTCTTCATGTCGAACAGATTGCTGATGATCACGGCGCGGCGGATGTGAGGTGCGAGAACGCGCAATCCGCTAACCTGCGCATCGTCAATGGCCCCGTCCGACTGATGCTGACTGAATGTCGCATTGCCGATCATTGTTTTCTCGCGAACGAGGGCGACGCCGACGGCGTCGAACAAGCCCTTGGGGAGAGCCCATTCCAGGTGATAGCGATTGCCGAGGACTATTTCCTCTGGGACCGCCTGGGATCGAATGATCGGTTCTCCAAGCGGATATTGCCGGATGCGCTCAACGCCGCCCCAGAGTTCGAGGATATCAGGCGCATACTCGATGCTGGTCTGGGCCATCGTCTGGACAGGGTCGGTCCCGGAGGCGGCATTGACTCCGATCCTCATGTTCGTGAGGCTATATGCCGAGAGCACGGCCGTCGCGAAGCCGAGCTCCGCGCGAATCTCGTTTAGAACGCCCGTCCAGCGTTCCGGCGCGATCACGCAATCGTAGACCGCGCCGATGAGGTCCGAGAACTTCTCGACCGAAGCCTGCTGCATTCCAAACCACTCATCTGAAAATAACGGACGTCACGTGAACGCTAGTTTAGGAGTGGCTTCATCGCCTATGGTCTATTTCATAATCCTGAGCCGGTGATCTTATCACCCGGATTCCGTGGCGCAACGGGAACACCGAACACAAATGCTTATGACGCTCTCTTGGGCAGTTGCCATGATTTTCACGAATTCCGGAACGTCAGCGTTTTGACCGCGTAAGTCCGACGCTCGGGCGTCTGATTAAAACTGCGGCAGACGCGACGTCGATTGCAAACCGACAGGACTATGGCTCGGCCGACCAGCGCATCGATCATCGCCGGGTGATTGACGACACATATCATTCCAGCTGATCAATCTAGCTTGCTGTCAGGTGGCTCGCAGTGATCCACCAAGCAAAGGCAAAACTCATGCGCAACTACATCCTCGTGGCTCTCGCAGCGACCGCATTGGCGAACGTGGTGACACCTTCGAGCGCGACGACCATCGTCCGCGACCATCGCGACCCGCCCGTCGTGCGCGACCATCGCGATCAACCCATCGTCCGGGACCACCGGACTCACCCCGAGGTCCGCGACCACCGCCACTAAGCATTATGGCGACGGAGCCGAACTGAGGAGGCTCGGCTCCGTTTCGCCTCATGGATCGTCTGCGCGTGGCGCGGACGTCCATTCGCGATTGTGAGGCATGAGAACGAGCCACGCCCGCGCTCTCATGCTATGGCTGCCTCGCAACGACGCGAGGACACCCATGCTCCCCCTTCCCGCCGATATCTTCACCGAGCCCGAGGACGTCTCCCCCGACGGCCTTGCCAATCTCGGCCCGCTCCGCCGTCTCGCCGGCAGCTGGCAGGCCGACAAAGGTATCGACATCAATCCGAAGGCAGAGGGGCCGGAGCGGCGGACCTTCATCGAGCGCATCCGGATGGACCCGATCGATCCGCAAGCCAACGGGCCGCAGCTGCTCTATGGGCTGCGCTATCACATCCACATCAACACGCCCGAGGAAGACATCACCTTCCACGACCAGGTCGGCTACTGGTTGTGGGAGCCCGCGACCGGGTTGATCATGCAGACGCTGGCGCTCCCCCGCGGGCAGGTGCTGCTGGCGTCGGGCAAGGCCGGGCCGGACGACAAAGCGATCTCCGTCACCGCCAAGCGTGGGGATACCGCTTACGGGATCTGTTCGACTGATTTTCTGGAACAAGCGTTCCGCACCGACGCTTACCGCTGCGACATCACCTTCAACGACGACGGCAGTTGGACCTATCTGATCCAGACCGAGTTGTTCGTGCGCGGCGCGCCGTTCAACCATCGCGACACCAACACGCTCAAACTCGTCGCGCCGCCAAAGCTCAATCCCCTCGCGGCGATCTTGAACGGTCGCGCCACGGGGAATGAGAAGGGCAATGAGCCGGCCGCCTGAGCGCGGCCCGGAGATACGCATGAAGCCTTACGTTATTTGCCTGATGCATTCGAGTCTGGACGGCCGCACCCATCCGAGCCGCTGGCGCCCGAAGGGGGCAGGAACGGACTGGTTCGAGAAGATCCACGACGAGCTCGGCGGCGATGCCTGGGTGATCGGCCGCGTCACCGGCTCGGAGTTCGCCAAGGGCGAGCCCTATCCGCCGACGACGGACGCGAAATTTCCGCGCGAAAACTGGTTCGCGCGGCGCGACGCGAAAACTTATGGCGTCGTGCTCGATGCGAAGGGCAAGATCGGCTGGGGCCGCTCCGATATCGGCGGCGATCCGATCGTCGTCGTGCTGACCGAGAGCGTCTCCGATGCGCATCTCGCCGGGCTCCGTGGCGAGGGCGTGTCCTATATCTTTGCCGGCAAGTCCGAGATCGACCTCGCACTGACGCTGGACATTCTCAACCGCGAGCTCGGCGTGAAGCGCCTGCTGGTGGAGGGTGGCGGCGTCGCCAACGGCGCGTTCCTGCGTGCCGGCCTGATCGACGAGTTCAACCTGATCCTCAGTCCCGCGATCGACGGCGCCAAGGGCGCGCCCTTCGTGTTCGATTCCACGGACGCCGACGGGGACCGGCGTGCGCCGCTGAGCGCGATGACGCTGGAGAGCACGCGGGATCTCGGCGGCAGTGTCCTGCTGCTGCGCTATCTGATCCAGAACGATCCGCAGGCCGTGGGCAAGTAGCAGCATCGAGATGTCGCCAACGTCAGAGCATATCGTCATCGTCGGTGCCGGCGCCGCCGGCCTGATGGCGGCGCGCGAGCTGGCGCGCGCGGGCAGGACAGTGACGATCCTGGAGGCGCGCGAGCGCTGCGGCGGCCGCATCCATCCGCTGCCCGCTTCGGAGTTCGGCTACCCCGCCGATGGCGGCGCCGAATTCGTCCACGGCGAGGCGCCGGTCACGCGCGCGTTGCTGCGGGAGGCCGGGTTATCCCTTCAAGAGATCGAAGGCGAGCGGTGGGGCTTTGACGGCGCTGACGTCGTGCGCGAGGATCGCCACGATCCGCATGAGGCTGAGCTGCACGCCGTGGTTCGGGAATTGAACGACGACCTCACCGTCGCCGATTTCCTGCGCCGGCATTTTGCCGGCGATGAGCACGCGCGGCTGCGCCATGCGATCGAGCGAATGGTCGAGGGCTATGATGCGGCCGATCCCGAGCGTGCCTCCACGCTGGCGCTGCGCGAGGAATGGATGGCTGGCGGGCACTCCCCGCAGGCCCGCATCCAGGGCGGCTATGGTGCGATGATCGAGTTCCTGACGGCCGAGTGCCGCAAGCTTGGCGTGATTTTTCGCTTCGGCTGCGTGGTGTCGGCGATCGAGGAGGAGGGCGGCGCGCTCGCCATTCGCTGTGTCGGCGGCGGGGTGCATAATTGCAATCGCGTGATCCTTACTGTTCCGTTGCCGTTGCTGCGCGAGATCGGGCTGCCGAGCCGCGCGCGCGCGAGGGCGGCGGCGGCGGCCGACGACATCGGCTTCGGTAACGTTATAAAGATCCTGCTGCGCTTCAGGCGGCCGTGGTGGCGCGAGCGCAAGGAAGAGCTCGCGGACATGAGCTTCCTTTTGACCGACCAAGCCATCCCGGTGTGGTGGACGCAATATCCGGCCCGGCATCCCGTGCTGACCGGATGGTTCGGCGGCCCGCGCACAGCAGCGCTGTCGCAGCTCGACCCGCAAGCGCTGATCGATGCCGGGCTCGATTCGCTTGCGACCGTCTTCGGCCTGTCGCGCGAGGACCTCGCGCGCGAGCTCATCGCGGCCGTTGCGACAAACTGGGCGCACGATCCCTACGCCCGCGGCGCCTATTCCTGGGCGACGCCGCGAACGCGCGAGGCGCAAACGATCCTCGCGCGCGCCGACGGTCCGGTGCTGTTCTCCGGCGAGGCGCTCTATCGCGGAGCCGACATGGGCACGGTCGAAGCGGCGCTGGCGAGCGGTCAGCAGACGGTTGGGATGATCTTGCGGGGATAGGCTGACGAGCAAAAAAAGGCCCGCATTTCGCGGGCCTTTCGTGTTGCTGCCTCTCGTCTTACCAGCGACTGCCGCCGAAGCCGAACGTCACGCTGGGACCGCCGCCGCCATAATATCCGTACGGTCCGCCGCCGTAATATCCGTGGTGCCGCGGATAATAGCCGTAGCTCCGGTAGTGCGGACGATAATAGCCGTGATGGTGGTGAGGACGCCAGTGATGGCGATAGCCGTGATGGTGGTGCCTGTGCTGCGCGCTGATGTCGGTTGACTGGGCGGCCGGCGCGTTCTGTTTTGCGCTTGAATGATCGGCCGCGTTCGCCGCGGATCCGCCGGCAAGCGCCGCAGCACCGACGGCCATCGCGACAAAGAGATACTTCATGTCATCACTCCAGTTGAATGTCGTGTGACAACACATGGTCAGCCGGCGCGTTCCGGCCAGTGCAGGCGTCGAAACGACGCAGTTTCATTGGCGTCCGATTCGCAGCGACGCGCGTCTCGTGAGATTTATTGTCGCATCACCAGCGTCGACCGCAACCCTGCCATCACTCTGCCGCGAATGACGCAATCACGTCATCGCTGGCGACGATGCGCGCAAATTCGCCGTTCAGATTCGACAGCGTCATCGCGCGAGCGCTCTCCCCCTCACGGATGCGGATCGGGAAAGCCGTGGCGTTCGGAGAGGGCGGCCAGGATGGCGTCCTTGTCGGCAATGAACGCACGGCCCTGATGGCGGCCGGTCTGGTGCGGCGAGGTCGCTCCAACCGCCAGCACGAGCAGCGGCAACGACTGGTTCTCCTCGCCGGCCAGCGCGATCACCGCGTGCCGCGGGCGTGGCCACGCGATGCGCTCGACATCGAGCTTGTCGGCGAGCTGCGGAAACGAGACCAGCAAGCCCTCGATCAGCGCGCAATGCCAGCAATAGAAACGGCGTCCAGGAAAGGCCGGGTCCTCGAAACCAGGTCGCAGCAGAAACAGGCGATCGCGCGTCATGGGTCGCTCCGAGGTACGGCCGCAATGTCAAGACATGATTCGATGATGTCGCGAAAGGACGCCATGTCGGGGCGGATCAGTCAATCGCTCAAGTCAACGTGATCCTCATGCGCGTTGCGCTTGATCCAGCGCAACTCCGGCCAGGGTCTCGCCATGCAATGTCGCCGCGACAATTCGAATTGCAGATCGAGGCAAGACATGAAGGCGTATTTCATCGGTGGCGGCGTGGGATCGCTCGCGGGCGCGGCGTTCCTGGTTCGTGACGCGCAGCTGCCGGGGCGGGACATCGTGATCTACGAGGCGCAGCCGCTGGTCGGAGGCAGCCTCGACGGCGCGCTGCTCGCGAACGGGGCTTATTCGCTGCGCGGCGGACGCATGCTCACGACCGATCACTACGAATGCACCTGGGACCTGCTGTCGAGCATTCCCTCGCTCGAACGTCCCGGCCTCAGCGTGCGCGAGGAAACCGTCGCGTTCAACACCGAGAACCCTGCGCATTCGCGAGCGCGGCTGGTCGATCGCAACCGCTTCAAGCTCGATGTCTCGCATATGGGATTTTCCGGGCGCGACCGGCTCGAGTTGCTGCGGCTCACGGAGGCCTCGGAGGAGACGCTCGGCAACAGCCGCATCACCGACCGGCTGTCGCCCAAATTCTTCGAATCCAATTTCTGGTACATGTGGCAGACCACTTTCGCCTTTCAGCCCTGGCACAGCGCGGTCGAGCTGAAGCGCTATCTGCATCGCTTCATGAACGTTCCCGCGCATCGAGACGCTCGCCGGCGTCAAGCGCACCGTCTACAACCAGTATGACGCGATCGTGCGGCCGCTTGCCGACTGGCTCAAGGGGCAGGGCGTGCAGTTCGTGCGCGGCACCGCCGTCACCGACATGGCGATCGAGAGCGAGGACGGACGCTTGCGGGTGCGCCAGCTCGTACTCGACCGCGACGGCCGCACCGCCAATGCCCAGCTCGAGGACGGCGATCTCGTGTTCTTTCAGAACGGCTCGATGACCGACGCCTCGAGCCTGGGCTCGATGACCGAGCCGGCTCCGCGCCTGACCAAGTCCGACAGCCGGGGTTGGACGCTGTGGGAGAAAATCGCGAACGGACGTCCCGAATTCGGCAAGCCGTCCGCGTTCAACGCGTCGATCCCGGAATCCTATTGGCTGTCCTTCACTGTCACCTGCCGCGATCCGCGCTTCTTCGACAAGATGGAGGCGTTCTCCGGCAATAAGGCCGGCACCGGCGGCCTCGTCACGTTCAGGGACTCCAACTGGCTGATGTCGGTGGTGCTGTATCATCAACCGCATTTCGCCGGACAGCCGAACAACGTGCAGGTGTTCTGGGGCTATGCGCTGCATCCCGACCGCGTCGGCAATTTCGTGGCCAAGCCGATGTCCGATTGCGGCGGCGCCGACATCCTGAGGGAGCTTTGCGGTCACCTGAACTTCGACCCTGGCGTCTTCGGGGATGCGATCTGCATTCCCTGTCGCATGCCTTACATCACCAGCATGTTCATGCCGCGCACCGCCACCGACCGGCCGCTGCCGGTGCCCAGGAATTCCGTCAATCTCGCCTTCGTCAGCCAGTTCGTCGAAATCCCCGATGACGTCGTGTTCACCGTCGAATATTCGGTGCGCGCGGCGCAAATGGCGGTCTATCAGCTGATGAAGATCGATCGCCCGGTGCCCCCGGTGACGCGGCACGACAAATCGCTCGCGGTGATCTTCGCGACGCTGGAAAAGGCGTTCACGTGACGGATGGAGCTATTTGAACGGATCCTGGATCGACGGCGCCGACTGCCTGATACGACGCACGCTTACGGGTGTGCCGTCGGAGACGAACAGCAGTTCGTAGCGGCGGCCTTCGCTGTCGGTGGCGGAGCAGGTGACGTCAGTCACCTTCTTGGCGGCGAAATTGCCGGTCTGGCGGCAGAGGCCGCTGGAGGTCTGCTCGGCCGGCACCGGCAGGCCGTCGACCTTGGGGCGGTCCTTGGAATTGAGCAGCATGCGGTCGATCGGCAGCTCGTAGGAATTGTCGTCGGCGCGCTTGCCGTTCTCGCCGGAGAACGACACGACGTGATTCTCGTCGGCAGGATCGTCGACCGCGACGGTGAAGTTGACCCGGCCTCTGTCGCCATGGGCGTAGGCGACCGTCTTGCAGGCGAAGGTGCGCCCGGCGACTTTCAACGTCTTGCAGTGGCCGGACATCAGCGCCAGCAAGTCGATAAACGCGGTCTGCTGCCCGGGTGGATTGTTGACGGGAATCGGCGCGGAAGACTCGGCAAAACAAGGGCTTGCCAAGAGGGCGAAGGTGGGGACGAGGGCGACAGCGAGGATGGGTCGGCAGAGGCGCATCGGGAGGCTCACATGCCAGGGAACCACGGGAAAGTTCCGTCCGACAACCAGCGAACGGCAAATTGGTTGCGATCCCGTTTGCTCAGCCAAGTCCGTCTGAAATACCACCGCGCCACCCCAACGGCGATTCGCCCAGATCGCCCAACCCATTCCCGGCCGGCACTTGCCGCCCGGCCGGTGTTTTTTTCGTGGCAGGGCTACCCCATTGCCGCCTGCCAGCGCCTATCGCGCAAGGAGGGACGGCGGTGCAGGCGGGCATCGAGCAGGGTGCGGGCGCGGGGCAGGTCGCCGCTGCGCATCAGGGCAACGACAAAAGTGTCCTCGATCAACTCGCGCTGGGCGTGGCTGCCGCCGAGACGCACGACCTCACTGAGAATCGGCGTGAGCGTTTGCACGCATGCCGCGTAGTCCTCGTTGGCAAAGGCCGCCAGTGCGCGGCAGACCGCCGGCACCACGGGACCGGCCGGTAGCTTGCCATCGGCGAGCCGCTGCTCGATCACGGCAAGACGCGCGGCGAGCGCCTCGCGATTTTGCGTCGCTGCCGCCAACAGTGCCATGTGGATATCGGCAAAGGGCAGGCTCGATTTCGGAAACAGTTTTTGCGCGGCGGCGTCCGCTTCGAGCCAGAGCGCGCTCGGCACGGCGTGGCCGTAAGCCGACAGGCGCCAGAGCAGTGACGCACCGTCGGTGACGAGATTGAGCGGCGGCGCCTGTGTGGCGTTTGGCTGCAGCACATCGGCATAGATCGCGAGCGCTCGTGCGGCATCGCCATGCTCCAGCGCGCCGAGCGCCTGATGCCAACGGATGTGGCCGTGCAAGATCCCGGCGCGGTCGTAACAGGGCATCCAGTCGTCGACGAACCGGTCGGCCGCTTCGATCGAGCCGTCCTCGAACATCGCATGCAGCACGGCGTGCGCGGCATGGGCATTCTGCCGGCGCAGCTCGAAACCGCGCTCGGTGACGCCGCGGCCGCGACTGACATTGCCGTTCTCGGTCATCGCCCAGCCGTACATGGTGAGGAACCACCAATCCTCGCCATAGTGATGCGCGACGCGTTCGCACAGCTCCTGCCGCGCGCGGCCGTGATCGGCCATGCCGGAGAACGCGAACAGGCCGAAGGCGCCGAGCGGCAGCGACAGCGCCAGTGCATCGCGCGGCCACGCCTCGACGTGCTTCATCGTCGCCGCGATCGCCTCGGGCAGCCGGCCCTGGATTGCGAGCGCCAGCGTCTCGACATGCGAACGCTCGCGTTCCGTGCCGCGTTTCGCCACGAGCTCGCGCGCGAGTGCTGCCTTCTGCCGTGCCAGATCGCCTTGCTGATAGAAGCCATGCAGGCGGGCGCGGGCGATATGGGCCAGCGCAAAATCCGGATCGAGCGCAATCGCGCGCTCCAGCGTTTCCGCCGTGCCGGTCCAGCCCGCGAGCATGAGGTCGACGCCTTCGCGATAAGCGGATGCCGCCTCGGGCGAAGAGGTGGAGAGCGGCAGGCCGTAGCGATCTTCGAGGGCCATTCCTGTCTCCGGCTCAGGTCGTCCGCGCGCGGCGTCCTTCGATCGGATAGGCCGGGTCGTTGTAGCCCGGCGTCGAGGGATGACCCGGCACGACCAGTCTGTCGATCAGCGCCTCGTCCTCGGCAGTGAAGCGATAGTCGAGCGCGCCGGTGTAGCCGTCCCATTGCTCCTCGGTGCGCGGACCGGCAACGATCGAGGAGACAAAGGCGGAGTTCAGCACCCAGGCGACCGCGAACTGGCCGGCGGTGATGCCCTTTTTCTCGGCGTGGGTCTTGATCTCCTGCGCCAGCTGGAGCGATTCCGGCCGCCATTCGGTCTGCATCATGCGCGTGTCGTTGCGGCCTGCGCGCGTCTCCTTGTCGGGAGCCGCGTCGGGCTTGTATTTGCCGGTCAGCACGCCGCGCGCGAGCGGGCTATAGGGCACGATGCCGAGGCCGTAATAGGAGCAGGCCGGGAAGTGCTCGACTTCGGGCATGCGATTCATGGCGTTGTAATAGGGCTGACTCACCGCGGGCCGGTCGATGCCGAGCCGGTCGCAAATGTTGCAGATCTCGGCGACGCGCCAGGCGCGATAGTTCGAGACGCCGAAATAGCGCACCTTGCCGGCGCGGATCAGGTCGCCCATCGCGCGCACCGTCTCCTCCAGCGGCGTCGAATGGTCTTCCTTGTGCAGATAATAGATGTCGATGTGGTCGGTGCCGAGCCGCTTCAGGCTCTCATCCGCAGCCTGCAATACCCAGCGTCGCGACAGGCCGACACGGTTGGGATCCTCGCCCATGGGGTTCGCGAGTTTCGTCGCCAGCACCCAGGCGTGACGGTTGTTGCCGATCGCGCGTCCCACGACCTCTTCGGATGCGCCCTTCGAATAGGCATCGGCGGTGTCGATGAAATTGACCCCGGCCTCGTGCGCCTTCGCGATGATCCGCTTCGATGAGGCTTCATCGGTCGGCCCGCCGAACATCATGGTGCCCAAACAGATCGGCGACACTTTGAGGCCGCTGCGGCCGAGTTGGCGATATTGCATGGGTCGCGTCCTTGCTGCTTTTTCGGGCGACAGCATAGCCGTCTCACTCCGTCATTGCGAGCGCAGCGAAGCAATCCAGAAATGCGTCCGCGGCGGCAGTCTGGATTGCTTCGCCGCGCTCGCAATGACAAGGTTGGGGAAGATGCTTCCTACGCTCTCAGCTGTCATCGCCCGGCTTGACCGGGCGATCCAGTACGCCGAGAGGTTAGTGATGAGCGGAGAAGCCGCGGCGTACTGGATTCCCCGCCTTCGCGAGGAATGACAGCGTTGGGCGTGGAGCCTACCCCGGCCCCTTCAAGATCTTGAACACACCATTGGCCATCACCACGCAGCGGCCGTCCACCGTCACCTCGGTGCTCATGAAGATCAGGCTGCGCGTCGAGCGCACCACGCGCGGGCGGGAGATCAGGATGTCGCCGATCTGTCCGGCTTCGACGAAATGGGTGTCGAGCTGCACCGTCGCCATGAACTCCTTGCCGGAGACGTAGCGGGCGGTCATGCCGCAGGTGCGGTCCGCGAACGTCATCATCACGCCGCCCTGAACCATGCCGCGGCGATTGTGGTGCTTGTCCTCGGTCGCGAGTGCGAATTCGTATTGGCTCTCGACCTTGCGCTCCCACAGCGGGCCGATCAGATGCATGAAGCCCGTGGTCTCCAGAATGGTCCAGCCGTCTGCTTTCAGCCTTGCGGCTGTCTTATTGG
Organism: Bradyrhizobium sp. Kon69; assembly: GCF_055807515.1. Lineage (NCBI taxonomy): Bacteria > Pseudomonadati > Pseudomonadota > Alphaproteobacteria > Hyphomicrobiales > Nitrobacteraceae > Bradyrhizobium > Bradyrhizobium sp. Kon69. The sequence continues at coordinate 101,452 of NZ_JBVVOS010000017.1, forward strand.
TCATGTCGTCCATTCCCGAACGGTCGTGCGATCTCATTTCATCGGGGCCGGACGTGGTGTAGTCAAGCATCATGAGACCGTTCGATGATGCCACACGGCGGAATATCGCGGCTGCCTGCGCGGCCTTCACGCGGCTGCCGGAGGACGAGGCGCCGGCGGTGTTGAAGCGTGCCGCGGTGGCAATTGCGCTGACTGCGGCCAGCGAGAGCGATGACACGGCGTTGCTGCTCACACTGCGCGCATCTCATTTGCGCGCCCATCGCGGTCAATGGGCTCTGCCCGGCGGACGCTGCGATGCCGGCGAGACGCCGGTCGAGGCGGCACTGCGCGAGCTCGACGAGGAGCTTGGCCTCCACCTCACAGGCGCGGAAGTGCTCGGCACGCTCGATGATTATCCGACCCGCTCCGGCTATCTGATTACGCCGGTCGTGGTCTGGGCCGCCGATAGTGCCGCGATCAAACCAAACCCGGACGAGGTCGCCTCCGTCCATCGCATCGCGCTCGCGACGGTCGAGCGCGCCGACGCCTTCGATTTCGTCGCAATCCCCGAGAGCACGCGCCGCGTGATCCGCTTCCACCATCGATCGAGCTTGATCCACGCACCGACGGCGGCCCTGATCTACCAGTTCCGCGAAGTGCTGGCGGGGCGGCACACCCGCGTCACCGAGCTGGAACAGCCGGTATTCGCCTGGAAGTGACGCGAGGCGCGAAAACGAGGTAAACGACGTGTTAACGTGACGGTTACCGGATGCCTGCTAACAGGGCAGCATGCATCAATCGATTCGAAAAGCGGTGAGACTGGTTCCACTCGCGCTCGTCCTGCTCGCGCCCGCCGCGCGCGGCGGCGAATCCGACGCGCTGCCGCCGGCCGTCCGCAATGCCAAAGCCCAGTTGTTGTCGCAGTTTTTCGCGCAAGGCGGCGCGTCGCCCGCCGTGCTGGAATATCGCCGCAAGCTGCAGGAATATCAGGCGGCGCGTGCTGCGTTCGACGAGGAAGCCGGCGCCTATTGGAGCCAGATCTCCGAGAAGCGGAAAGGCCGCAACGCGAAGCGGCGCAGCGGTCAGCAGATCACGCTCGACGATTACGTGCTGGAGCATCCGCCGCTCTATAACGGGCCGAAACGGCCGGTGAATCCGGAGCCGGAGGAAACCCCGGACCGCCCGACGAGAAAGCCGATCCCCGTGGTCGCCGATCTGCTGCGCGCGGCGCAGGAACTCTACCAGTTCACGCCGCAGCGGCCGGCCAACGAAGTCGAATTCAAGCGCGTCTATGCACGCTACGCGCTGGCCTCGGGGTTGACGCGCGAGCAGGCGGTGCGGGTCTATGCGTTCGAGACCGGCGGCACCGGAAGCTACGACGTGCAGGCGGGAATCGAGCATGGCGGCAAGCGCGCCATTTCGACCGCGATGGGCTACAACCAGCTGCTGACGACCAACAGCGTCGAGCTGCTGGCCGAGCAAGGCCATGAATTCATCCGCGCGCTTTCTGACAAGGTGGCGCGGACCTCGGGCCCGGCGCGCCAGTCGCTCGAGCACAAGCTCACTGTGCTCAAGAAAATGGTGGCGCATGCCAAATCGGTGCCCGACACCTGGTCGGAGCACGAGAAGATCGGCAACACCGCGCAGGGCTGGGCCATGCATGCCATGGTGCTCGACATCGATATCGGGCCGATGCTGCAGACCCACAAGCTGCTCACCTCGGTGCTGTTCGCGCGCGCCAAGGGCTATAGCCGCCCGCTCAGTGCGGCCGAGCTGGAGATGATGAACCTCACCGGCGACGGCACCGGCCTCGACATGGTGACGATGCCGCAGACGATGCGCGAGCAGGTGCCGACCTCGAACTTCTTCCAGCGCGGCGGCTACGAGCGCAACCCGGTCGCGATCCGCCACAACACGGTGGCGAAGCTGTTGGCGGTGACGGACACGAGGATGGACAGCAACAGCAACAATGCCGGCGCGCGGGAGCTCGCGGGGGCGTTTTAGACGATGTCTCTTCACCTCGCCCCGCTTGCGGGGAGAGGTCGGATTGCGAAGCAATCCGGGTGAGGGGGTACAGGTCTCTTTACAATCTCATGCGCGGAGGCAGCCCCTCACCCCAGCCCTCTCCCCGCAAGAGCGGGGCGAGGGAGCGTGCCGCGACCTCGCCTTACTGATCCGACCCGAACTTGAACTTGCCGTCGCCTTCCAGATACGGGCCGCTGCGCATGTAGAGTTGGCCGTTGTGGCCGATGAAGAACAGCGTGCCTTTCGGCACCTTCTTGGCGCCCTTCAGAAGTTCGCCGGCATTGCTGGTGCCCATCTTGTAGGAAAAGGTCTTGCCGTCCTTGTCATAGGCGTAGCCGGTGTCGGGCTTGAGCTCCCAAGGTGTCGCAGCGGTCTGCGCCAATGCGGGCGCAGCGAACGCGCCGAGCACGGCCGTCACCAGAAAAATCCTTGTCGAAAATGCCATCACCCTATCCTCCCCATCGAGGCGCCCCGGCTTGAACAAATCACGAACGCTGCTTCCGGGTCAATTTGCGAAAGCGCCGCAGCGCATCACGTCTTGCCGAGCAGTTTGTGATTTTCCCTTCGTCCCCGCGCGACTATGTTCCGCTTTCCGTCTAGAACGCAATTCGACAAAAACATTGGGTAGGGGATGATTCGAATGAACCTCGTCATGAAAGCTTGCTGGGCCGCCGGCCTGTTGCTGACGGCGCTCGCGCCGGCCGCCCGGGCCGATGATTACCAGCTCAGCCACAACCAGCGGATTTCGTGCAGCCGCGGTCTGGCCCCGGGCAAGCTGAACACCGCGACCTGCAAGTCATACACCTACCTCTTCAACACCAAGACCTCGGAATATTTCCGCTGCCAGGTCTCGCTGGCGCTGACCCGCGACAACAAGGAAGTCATCAACGTCCAGACCGACGGCGCCTGCACCAAGAAGCCGCGCATCTTCGAGACCGACGGCCATTACGATTTCGACGCCACCGAGACCGAGCCGCCGAACACCAATTCGTTCTTCGGCCCCGGCGGCTACTCGGTCTGGGCCGCCGACGTCGGTGCGCAGAAAGTCCGCGGCTGCATCATCATCTCCTCCGGCCTCGGCTCCGACATCTCCAAATGCCTGGATATGACCTTCCAGTGAGGGGCTGACCCGACCTGGCTGCGCCACCTCGCCGCACCCGCGGGTTCCCCAAAAATCGAGCCAGGACAGCCATTTACCGCAGTCCTGTTTTGACTTTTGGATGGGTTGACCCGCACCCCTCATCCGGCCAACTTCCCGGCCGGTTTGGGGAGTGAAAAGATCATGAAACGGACGATTTTCGGCGTGGCCGCGGCTCTTGCGCTGGCGGCGTCGGCACCTTGCGCGCAGGCGCAATCCTTCATCAACGTGCTGACCGGCGGCACCTCCGGCGTCTACTATCCGCTCGGGGTCGCGATCGGGAAGATCTACGGTGACAAGATTCCGAACGTGAAGACGCAGGTGCAGGCCACCAAGGCGTCAGTCGAGAATCTGATCCTGCTCCAACAAGGGCGCGGCGAGATCGCGTTCACGCTGGGCGACTCGCTGAAAGCGGCCTGGGACGGTGACGAGGAGGCGGGCTTCAAGTCCAAGCTCGACAAGCTCAGGACCATCGGCGCGATCTATCCGAACTACATCCAGATCGTCGCGACCGCCGAGAGCGGCATCAAGACGCTGGCGGACCTCAAGGGCAAGAGCCTGTCGGTCGGCGCGCCGAAATCGGGCACGGAGCTCAATTCGCGTGCGATCCTGGCGGCGGCCGGCATGAGCTACAAGGATCTCGGCAAGGTCGAGTATCTGCCGTTTGCCGAATCCGTCGATCTCATGAAGAACCGCCAGCTCGGCGCGACCTTGCAATCGGCCGGCCTCGGCGTGGCCTCGCTGAAGGATCTGTCGACCTCGAGCCCGATCACGGTGGTGTCGGTGCCGAAGGAGACCGTCGACAAGATCGGCCTGCCCTTTGTCGCGGCGACCATTCCCGCCAACACCTACACAGGGCAGGACAAGGACGTACCGTCCGCGGCCGTGATCAACTATCTCGTCACCAGCTCGGCGGTGTCGGACGATCTCGCCTACCAGATGACAAAACTGGTCTACGAGTCGCTGCCCGAGCTCGCCAACGCGCATGCGGCCGGCAAGGAGATCAAGCTCGAGACGGCCGCCAGCGGCAGCCCGGTTCCGTTGCACCCCGGCGCGATCCGCTATTACAAGGAAAAAGGGCTGATCAAGTAAGGTCGGCCGTCACTATCGGGCGTCATGGCCGGGCTTGTCCCGGCCATCCACGTTCTAAGGCCAGGCCAGAAAGATCGTGGATGCCCGGGACAAGCCCGGGCATGACGATCTGAATACGCGGCGCCAATGCTATAAGCGCTGGACGGTTGGGGACATATCGATGTTGCAGGCAGAGGGCAGCGAAGCGCCCATCAAGGTCGAGTTCGATAATTTCGAGCACGGTTTTCCGGAAGGTTTTGGCCCGGGCTGGTGGGGCACGCTCGCCTACTGGATCGGCATCGCCTTCGCGACCTTCCAGCTTTATGTCGCGGCCTTCAACTATCTGCCGAGCCAGGTGGTGCGCGGCGTCCATGTCGGCTTCCTTATTCTCCTCACCTTCGGTCTGATCGGCAACTTCACCGCCAAAAGCGATTTCGGCCGCGCGATCGGCTGGCTGATCGGCGGCGCCGGCTTTCTGTGCGGGCTCTATCAATGGATCTTCTATGCGGATCTGATCGCACGTGACGGCGATCCGACACGCCTCGATCTGGTGGTCGGCACGCTGCTCGCCGTCCTGATCTTCGAGGGCACGCGGCGGCTGATGGGCGCGGCGCTCCCGCTGATGTGCGGCGCCTGTCTCGTCTACTGGTTCTTCGGCCAGTATCTGCCGTCACCGCTCAACCATCGCGGCTATGATTTCGACCAGATCGTCACGCATCTGTCGTTCGGCACCGAAGGTTTTTACGGCGTGCCGATCTACGTCTCGGCGACCTACATCTTCCTGTTCATCCTGTTCGGCTCGTTCCTGGAGCGCGCCGGCATGATCCAGCTCTTCACCGACGTTTCCCTTGGATTATTCGGCAGGACTCGCGGCGGCCCGGCCAAGGTCGCGGTGTTCGCCTCGGGCATGATGGGCACGATCTCCGGCTCCGGCGTCGCCAATGTCGTCACCGTCGGCCAGTTCACGATTCCGCTGATGATCAGGTTCGGCTATCGCCGCGCGTTCGCGGCCGGCGTCGAGGCCACAGCCTCGATGGGCGGACAGATCATGCCGCCGGTGATGGGCGCGGTTGCCTTCATCATGGCGGAGACGCTCGGCGTCCAGTACTCGGAGGTCGTGAAAGCGGCCGCAATTCCCGCGATGCTCTATTTCGCCTCCGCCTTCTGGATGGTGCATCTGGAAGCCGGCAAGCACGGGCTCACCGGGATGAAGAAGTCGGAGACCCCGAGTGCCTGGAAGGCGCTGGTGAAGGGTTGGTACCTGGTGCTGCCGCTCGCAGCCCTCGTCTACATGCTGTTCGAAGGCTTTACGCCACTCTATGCCGGCAGCATGGGCCTCGCGCTCACAGTGGGGCTGATTCTCGGCACCGCCATCACGACAGGCGCGTCTTCGATGGCGATCCGCTATGTCTTCTGGATCGGGCTCGCGCTCGTCGTTGCCGCGCTCTCCCGCGACGGCCTTCAGATCGTGCCGGTCGCCTGCGTCGTCGTCGCGCTGATCGTGATCACTGCGTTCGTGCGTGGCGGCTTTTCCGCCTTGCGCGCCTGCCGCGATGCGCTGGCTGAAAGCGCGAAATCCGCCATCACCGTCGGCATGGCCTGCGCCATCGTCGGCGTCATCATCGGCATGATGTCGCAGACCGGCGTCGGCACCATCTTCGGCGGCTGGGTGATCGGCCTCGGCGAGAAGAGCCTGTTCCTGGCGCTGATCATGACCATGCTGCTGTCGATCCTGCTCGGCACCGGCATCCCGACCATCCCGACCTACATCATCACGGCAGCGCTCGCGGCGCCCGCGCTGGCGAAACTCGGCGTGCCCCTGATCGCGAGCCACATGTTCGCGTTCTATTACGGCATCATGGCCGACCTCTCGCCGCCGGTGGCGCTGGCGGCGCTGGCCGCGGCACCGATCGCGAAGGAGAATCCGGACAAGATCGGCTGGGAGGCGATGCGCATCGCGCTCGCCGGCTACGTTATCCCCTTCATCTTCGTCTATTCGCCGGCGCTGATGCTGCAGGCCGGCGATCCCATAGCCGCCAAGCTCGGCTTCTACGGCGCGGTGGCGCTGGCGACTCTCAAGGCGCTGGTGGCGATCGCGCTGTTCGGCATGGTCGCGATCGGCTTTTTGTTCACGCGGCTGACGTTCCTCGAACGTCTGGTCGCGCTCGGCGCCGCGCTCTGCCTGCTCGGCGACTTCCCGTTCAGCGACACCGCGGGCTTCCTGCTCGCTGCGGCCATCGTGCTCTGGCAGTGGCGTCGGCGGCCGCCGGCGCCGGTCGAGGCGGTGTGAGCCTCTGCTTCGTCACAGCCTCAGGCGTGAAGGCGCTGGCGCTGTCCGCGTTCACGCTGGTGTGGACGCATTCGATTGCGAAGGTCGACTGGCAGGAAGACTGGCGCGTGACCCCCGCCGGGCTCGAACTGACGCAGGCACGCGTCAAGGGCACCGGCCCCGGCATGGAGCCGCCGCCCGAGGCGCGGCTGGTCGACGGCTGGTTTCAATGGAGGCCCGCGCGGGCGCCGATGCCGGAGGTGGTGCTGGGCAATTCGGGCGCGGCTGGCGAATGGCGGCTATGCCATGACGGCAAGTGCCGGACGTTGTCCGAGATTGTCGGTCATCCCATTGGTGCTAACGTCACCACGATGAAGGTCTGCGACGATCCGTAGCCCGGATGAGCGAAGCGACATCCGGGAGCGGCGGCCCCGGATATCGCTACGCTCATCCGGGCTACAAGAAAAACACGGGAGACACGCGATGAGTCGGCTCAAGGGCAAGGTTGCGATGGTGGTGGGCGCCGGCTCGATCGGACCGGGTTGGGGCAACGGCAAGGCCACCGCGGTCACCTTTGCACGCGAGGGCGCGCAGGTGTTTTGCGTCGATCGCAACGGCGCAGCCGCCGAGGAGACCGCGAAGATCATCACGGACGAAGGCGGCAAGGCGAGCGCGTTCACGGCCGACGTCTCGCGTGCGCGCGAGGTCGAGGCGATGGTCGCGGCGTGCCTGAAGGCCTACGGCCGCATCGACGTGCTCGACAACAATGTCGGCATCGCCGAGATGGGCAGCGTCGTCGAAGTGACCGAGGAGAGCTGGGACCGGGTCTTCAGCGTCAATCTCAAGAGCGCCTATTTCGCCATGAAGCACGTCATTCCCGTGATGGTGAAACAGGGCGGCGGCTCCATCATCAACATCTCCTCGATCGCCTCGATCCGCCACATGGGTATCTCCTACGTCACTTACGGCACTTCGAAAGCGGCGATGAACCAGATGACCCGCACCACCGCGATCGAGTTTGCGCGCCACCATGTCCGCGTCAACGCGATCCTGCCCGGCCTGATGAAGACGCCGATGGTGGAGCATTCCGCAGGTCTCGCCGCCAGTTACGCCAAGGGCGACGTCGAAGCGATGTGGCGCGCGCGCGATGCGCAAGTGCCGATGGGCCACATGGGCGACGCCTTCGACGTCGCCAACGCCGCGTTGTTCCTGGCCTCGGACGAGGCGAAATATGTGACGGGGATCGAGCTCGTGGTGGACGGCGGGATCACGTGCAAGGCGGGGGCGTAGCTCCTTGCTCGTCGCCCTGGCGTAAGCCAGGGCCCATTACCACAACGCTCCGTTTGGCGAAGACTGCCGGCTCCAGCTTCTTCAACAATCGCATTCGGGGGAATGGGTCCTGGCTTTCGCCAGGACGACATTATTGCGCCAGCGCCAGAATCCCGCCGGCAAACGAATGCCACGCCGCGGTCTCGCTGACCGGCCAGTTCAAGATCTTCACCGCCAGCATCGCGAGCGTGCCGGTGATGTAGACCGTGTGCACCCGGCCTTCGGTGCGCCAGTCGCGTACCATGGCGACGACGAGCAGCAACGAAGCGACCACTGCAGGCGCGATGGTGACGGGCACCGGCGGCGGCCCGGGCGGTCCCGGAGGCGCGAGGAAAGTGAGAAACCAGCGCGCGATCGCCGCATCGAGGATGGAGACCGCGGCGAGCAGCATCAGGCGTTTGTGAATCTCCGGCTTTCGCGTGTTCATGATCGCGAGCACGAATACTCCAGCGAAGAACGCGATCCCACTCATCGGCACGATCGCGAAGGCGATGCCGGCCTCTTTCTGTCCGAGCGCCGCGGAATGCTGCATCACATGTACGGAGGCGAGGAAGCCGAAGATCGTCATCGCGGTCGCGAGCGAAACGCCGGCGATGCCGAGCGCACGGTGATTGACCACGCGGCCTGAGGCGGCGAGCCAGGTCTGGATCACGAAATAGAGAGACCAGGTGAAGAACAACAGACCATGGAAATGAATGACGGGGCTTGCGGACAGTGTCCGGTTGGCGAGCGGCACAAAATAGGTCGGTGCGAAGCCGAGAAAAGCGGTGGCTGCGCAGGCCAGTGCCATGTGGAGATAGAAATATCGTGTGGGCGACGCATCTCGCGCGCGCACACGACGGTCGTCGATCAGGGTCGTCATGAGGGATGAGTCTGGGGAGGCGGCGTTTGGTTCAAGCCCCTAGCCACCTGTGCAGGGCACTTGTCGGGGATGGGGATTTAACCCCCCGCGCTCAATTCCGCGCGATCGAGCTCTTCCTCGATCCGATGGAACGCATCGTCGCCGATCACTTCCCTGGCGCGGAGGTCGAAGATCGACTTTCGCGCGGCCGCGATGCCACGGCGGCGCAGCGGGTCGGCGGGCAGTTCGCCGTTGGTGATGCCGCCATGGGGATCGTCGTCGGCCTGCATCAGGATGGCGCGATATTCCAGCCGCAGGATTTCCGCTTCCTCCGACGGATCGTCCTCGATCGCGTCGAGCGCCGCGCGATAGGCGACGGCGCGGGCGCGCGCGACCTCGATGCCGACGGGATCGTCGTCCTTGAGGCCGAACGCCAGGATCAGCGGCCGCAGGGTCAGCCCCTGAACGACCAGCGTGCCGAGCACGACGGCAAACGCCGAGAAGACGATGAAGTCACGATGCGGAAAGCTCTCCGGCAGGGCAAAGGCGGTGGCGAGCGTGACCAAGCCGCGCATGCCGCACCAGGAGATGATGAGGCCGCCCTTGGCCGAGGCGACCTGCTTCGGATCCTTGGGGTGATAGATGCCGTGCGCCACCAGCGTGCGCAGCGTCGTGCGGTAGAACGTGATCCAGGCGAGACGCACCAGGACCACGGTGAGCAGGATCCAGGCGGCCGCCACGCAATAGTCCCAGCGCACGTCCGCATTGAGGCGCGTCCAGATCGGCCGCATCTGCATGCCGATCAGCATGAAGGCGAGCACGTTGAGCACGAACACCATGGTCTCCCACACCGCATAGGAAGGTACTCGCAGCCGCGCCGGCATGCGTGCCCCCGCCGTGCGCGCGATGGTGATGGCGTAGACCACGATGGTGAGGATGCCGGAGAGACCGAGATGCTCGGCGGCGATCCAGACCATGAAGGTGGTGGCGAACTGCACGATGATCGCGCTCGGCGCCTCCTTCACGCGTTCCATGAACAGCGGAATGATGCGGCCTGCGACCAGGCCCGCGACGACGCTGCCGACCAGGGCCAGCGCCATGGTCGGCGCGACCTGGCTCCATGCCAGATGCTCGGTGGCGATCGCTCCGACCGCGATGCGATAGATCAGGAGCGCGGTCGCGTCGTTGAGCAGGCTCTCGCCCTCAAGGACCTTGACCATGCGGTGAGGCAGCTTGACCTGGCTCAGGATCGCGACCGCGGCGGCCGCGTCCGGCGGGGCCACGATGGCGCCGAGCGCAACCGCGGCGGCCCAGGGCATGTCAGGCATCAGCCGGTGCGCAACGTACGCCACAGCGGCCGTGGTCAGGCCGACGGCGGCGACGACCAGAGTGGAGACCGGAACCCAATTGTTGCGGAGATCGCGCAACGAGGTGTCGAAGGCGGCATCGAGCAGGACCGGTGCGACAAAAAGAGTCAGTGCCAGGTCGGGCTCCAGCGTCCAGGACGGGCTCGACGGCACAAAGGCGATCAGTGCACCCCCGATCGCGAGAAAGGTCGGATAGGGGACCTTGATCCGCCGCGCCAGCGCCGATAATCCAACGGCGCCGAGCAGAAGCACGATGATCCATTCGAATGTCGACACGTTGATCCCCGAAACCGATTTGAGCGGCGCCACAAGCTAGCACCAATCCGGCCGTATGATGGATAGTGCAGCCCCAAGGCAAGACCTCAACCCTGACCTTAACTCAAGATTGAAACCCAAGACTTTCCGACTGTGACGAGCATGCGTTTTCTCATTCAATGGTCCGGCGCCGCGGTGCTCTTCGCGCTGTCGTTCGTCGTGGCTCATGCCGCGACCGGCGGCGAACCGGCCGCGGTCCCGCAGGTCGACATCGCGCCGTGCCTCGCGGCTGCCGCAGCCGACGACATTGACAAGGCCGTCACGGCCTGCGCCGCCGTGATCGACAACGAGAAGACGGCGAAGGCCGACCTGATCAAGGCGCTGATCGCGCGCGGCGCGCTGTTTGCCCGGCATGATCAGGTCGACCGCGCGATCGCCGACGACAGCCGCGCCCTGGAGCTCGATTCCGGTCTCGCCGATATCTTCAACGCGCGGGGCGAGCTCTGGCTGAGGAAGGGCGACAAGCCCAAGGCGGTGCAGGATTTCGGCGCGGCATTGAAGATTGATCCGAACCACGAGAAGGCCAAGGCCAATCACAAGGCAATGGCGCGCGAGATCGAGCGGATCGGCGCGCAGATGGCGGTCGCGGGCAAGCCCAGCTTCATTTGCAAGGGTGCGCGCCGTCCCGTCGAGAAGGCGATCTGCGCCAACCGCGAGCTCGCTGATCTCGACCGTGAGGTCTTTGCCGCCAACGCGCGCGTGTTGCGCGAAGCCCGCAATGCAGGCGAAGCGAAGGCGCTTCAGCGCGAGCAGGACGATTTCATCGCCCGCCGCAACGCCGGGTTCGGCCGGCCGGGGTACGATTTGAAGAAGGCAATGCAGGAGCGGCTGCAGCGGCTCAACGGGGTGGACGGGTATTGAAGCTTTGGGGCCTCCGCAACCTCAAGCCCGGGCGCGACGACTTCTCGTGAGAAGGGCGCTGGTGCGCCCCTGACTGGCTCAATTTTGAACCCATCGCTTCCCCGCCGCGACAATGGTGAAAGCCTGATGTCCCGGAGCCCTATGCCATGTGCGGCACGCATCCTTCCGCGCAAATGCTCTCGTTTGCAAAAATCTCGTTTCGCTCGCTCCTGCTCAGCGCGGCAATGAGCGTCGGTCTCGTCGCCCCTGCCTCGGCCGGCGTCGATTGCGTGATGGGGAGCAAGGCCGCTCCGGCTGAGCTGATCCCGGTCTGCAGCGTCACCATTGACCAGACCTCAATTCCATCCTCCGATCGCGCCGCGGCGTTGCTGGTGCGCGCTGACGCCAATGCGCGGACCTCGGGCGACCTCACGCAGGCGCTGCGAGATATCGACCGCGCCATTGCGCTCGATGCCAAGAACGCAAAGGCCTGGCGTCTGCGCGGCGATCTCCTCCGCGAGGCCGGCGGCGATCTCAACCGCGCCGCGGCGGACCTCAGCAAGGCCATCGAGCTCGATCCGCAGGATTCGGAATCTTACGAGCTGCGCGGCGTCGTCTACACCAACCAGCGCCGGCTCGACCGCGCGCTTGCCGATTACGACCAGGCGATCAAGCTGAAGCCTGACAATGCACAGGCCTGGTCAGACCGCGGCGTGACCTATTATCTCGGCGGCGACAACGAGAAGGCGATCCGCGATCTCAGCGAGGCGTTGCGCCTCGATCCGAACCGGCCGCGCAGCTACACCAATCGTGGCGCCGCCTACAAGAAGCTCGGCCAGCTCGATAAGGCGGTTGCCGACGACGGCGAGGCGATCAGGCTCGATCCGAAGGTGCCCGAATATTACGACAATCGCGGGCTGTCGCTGGCAGCCATGGGCGAGTACGACAAGGCGATTGCCGATTACGATCAGGCGCTCCGGCTGGCACCGCGGCCGAACTTCTTCACCAACCGGGGCGACTCCTACCACCTCAAGGGCGAGCTTGGCGCGGCGCTGAGCGATTACGAGGCCGCGCTGAAACTGGATCCGAATTTCGCGCAGACCTACAATAACCGCGCCGTGCTCCACAAGAAGATGGGCGAACGCAGGAAGGCGCTGGCCGACTACGAGACCGCGCTGCGGCTCGATCCCGGCAATGACAACGCCGCCGCCGGCCGCCGCGCCATGATCGCGGAGATCGCGAAATTCGGCGGCGAGCCGTTGCGGCCGCTCGCTGCGAATTCCGGCAATGGCCCGTCGTTCGATTGTGCCACCGCGAAGCGCGAGGTCGAGAAGGTGATCTGTGCCGATCCGCAGCTGGGCGTGCTCGACCGCCAGATCGCCGAGACCTACGAGCGGGTGCTGAAATCGGCCGGGTCCCGCTCGGCCGGCGACCTCCGTCGCACCCAACGCGACTTCCTCGCCACCCGCAATACGAGCTTCGGCCGCCCGGGCTATGATCTCAGGAAGGTCATGCAGGACCGGCTGCAGCGGCTGAATGCGATGGACAGCTGAGCGTTGTTCTTTTCAGCTTGAACCGCGGCCCGTTCCCGGGAAAATACCCCTCAAACATGGCCGGTACTTGATCCCTGTCATGGCGGGACGTTAGTCCTGCCACAAGGTCAAGGCCAGGCGAATAAAAGGGAACGGGAGCGCGGGAATGAACGTCCGAGGAAACGTCCAAGGAAACGTCGACGGAAGGAGCCTCTATCACGAGGCTTATGCGCGCTCGCTGGCCGACCCTGAGGGCTTTTGGGCCGAGGCGGCCAAGGAGATCGACTGGATCGAGCCACCGAAAAAGATCTTCGATCCCTCGCAGGGCGTCTACGGCCGTTGGTTCAGCGGTGGCGTCGTCAACACCTGCTACAACGCGCTCGACCGCCACGTCGAACGCGGCCGCGCCGACCAGATCGCGCTGATTCATGATTCGCCGCTGACAAATAGCGTCACCAAATTCACCTACGCCGAACTGCTGGCCGAAGTGCAGGCGCTCGCCGCCATCATGCAGGATTTTGGTGTCGCCAAGGGCGATCGCGTCATCCTCTATATGCCGATGGTCCCGGAGGCCGTCGTCGCGATGCTCGCCTGCGCGCGCATTGGCGCGGTGCACTCCGTGGTGTTCGGCGGCTTTGCCGCGAAAGAGCTCGCCACCCGCATCGACGATGCGCAGCCAAAGTTGATCCTGTCGGCGAGCTGCGGCATCGAGCCCGGCCGGATCGTGCAGTACAAGCCGCTGCTCGACGAGGCGATCAGGCTTGCGGCCGCAAAGCCGAAGGCCTGCATCGTGCTGCAACGTCCGCAGCTCGTCTGCGCCCTCACGCCCGGCCGCGACTATGATTGGGCGGGCCTGCGCCGCAAGGCGATGAACGACCGCAAGCAGGCGCCTTGCGTGCCCGTCGCCGCCACCGATCCGCTCTACATCCTCTATACGTCAGGCACGACCGGCATTCCCAAGGGCGTCGTGCGCGACAATGGCGGCCATCTCGTCGCGGTGAAATGGTCCATGTTCAACCTTTATGGCGTCAAGCCGGGCGAGGTCTGGTGGTGCGGCTCCGACATCGGCTGGGTGGTCGGCCACAGCTACATCGTCTACGGCCCGCTGCTGCACGGCGCGACCTCGATCATGTATGAGGGCAAGCCGGTCGGCACGCCCGATGCCGGCGCATTCTGGCGCGTGATCAGCGAGCACAAGGCCGTCGCTTTCTTCACTGCGCCGACCGCGTTCCGCGCGATCAGGAAAGAAGATCCGGAAGGAAAATTCATCCGGCAATACGACCTCTCGACCTTCCGTACGCTGTTCCTGGCCGGCGAGCGCGCGGATCCGCCGACGGTGGAATGGGCGGAGCAGCAGTTGAAAGTGCCTGTCATCGACCATTGGTGGCAGACCGAAACCGGCTGGTGCATCGCCGGCAATCCGGTCGGCTTAGGCCAGCTGCCGGTGAAGCACGGCTCGCCGACGGTGCCGATGCCGGGCTATCAGGTCGACGTGGTCGACGAAGCGGCAAAGCCGGTCGGCCCGAACACCATGGGTTCGATCGTCATCAAGCTGCCGATGCCGCCGGGCTGCCTGCCGACGCTGTGGAATCAGGACGATCGTTTCAAGGAAGCCTATCTCACCGAATTCCCCGGCTACTACAAAACGTCGGACGCCGGCTACAAGGACGACAACGGCTATGTCTTCGTCATGGGCCGCACCGACGACATCATCAACGTCGCCGGCCATCGGCTCTCAACCGGCGGCATGGAGGAGATCCTGGCTTCGCATCCCGATGTCGCCGAATGCGCTGTGCTCGGCGTCAAGGACGCGATCAAGGGCGAGGTACCCTGCGGCTTCCTGGTGCTCAAGGCGGGTGTGAAGCGGGCCCCCGCCGAGATCGAGAAGGAGATCATCGCGCTGGTGCGCGACAAGCTCGGTCCCGTTGCCGCGTTCAAGCTCGCCATCACCGTCGGCCGCCTGCCCAAGACGCGCTCCGGAAAGATCTTGCGCGGCACCATCAAGAAGATCGCGGATGGTGAAGCCTGGACCATGCCGGCGACGATTGAGGACCCCAAGGTGCTCGACGAGATCGGCGATGCGCTGAAGGGGCGGGTGTGAGGTTTGCAATGGGGCTTGAATAGGCCGCATTTTTCCGCTCAATCCTCATCCTGAGGAGCGCGCTTGGCGCGCGTCTGCGCGGGCTCCTCACCATGAGCATGAAGGGCCTGCCATGAATTCGAAGCCGTTTCTAGCGATTGCATTTGCGGGCCTCATTCTCTCCGCCTGCTCGGCGCGCTACCAGACGCCGGTGGCAATGGGCGGCGACGATGACGACGCGGTCTGCCAGAGCCGCGGTTATGCGGCTGGTTCCCCGGAATACGTGGCCTGCCGCAAGGACCGCGACGTCCAGCGCAGCGCCGCGACCACCCGCGCCGACCGACGCCAGCGCGACCTCGGCGAATACATGCTGAACCATCCGGACCGGCCGTAGAGGCTGCTTTCCACTTATCCGTCATTGCGAGCGCAGCGAAGCAATCCAGGATCTCTCCGTCGAGACAATCTGGATTGCTTTTCGCTGCGCTCGCAATGACGCGGTTGCTGAAGCTTCTTGCGTCACCCAAAAAAAAGCGGCGGGTTTCCCCGCCGCGCTTGCATTCGATGACGACTGAAGGCGAAGGATTACTCCTCCTCCTGGTCCTGCTTCTTGCCGCCGAGCGTCTTCAGCTTGGCGAACACGGCATCGACGTTGAGATCGTCGCTGGACCTCTCCGCGGGTTCGTACTCGTCCTTCTTGGTGGTTTCTGAAGCCGGCAGCAGGGTGGCACCGCCATAGGCTGCGTCGATCGGCTTTTCCTTGGCCGCGCGCGCGACCTCGAAATCGAGCTCGATCTGCGAGCAGAGGCCCAGGGTGACGGGATCAATCGGCGTCAGCTGGGATGTGTTCCAGTGGGTGCGATCGCGGACACTGGCGATCGTGCTCTTGGTCGTGCCGACCAGGCGCATGATCTGGGCATCCTTGAGCTCGGGATGGTTGCGCAGCAGCCAGAGGATGGCGCTCGG
This sequence comes from Bradyrhizobium sp. Kon69, assembly GCF_055807515.1. NCBI lineage: Bacteria > Pseudomonadati > Pseudomonadota > Alphaproteobacteria > Hyphomicrobiales > Nitrobacteraceae > Bradyrhizobium > Bradyrhizobium sp. Kon69. Next base: position 117,201 of record NZ_JBVVOS010000017.1, read on the forward strand.
GCGCTCGTGGCGGCGCGAGACCGGGGTGTAACGCGGGCCCTTGCGCTTGGGCTGCGGCGGCAGCACCACCTTGCTCTCCTGGAGGCGGAGCCGGTAGTCCGGGTTGTTCTCGCCCTTCTCGATCTCCTCGCGGGTCAGCTGCCCATTGGAGAGGGGATCCATGCCTTTGATGCCCTGGGCGGCGTCGCCATCGGCGATCGCGCGCACCTCGAGGGGGTGCATTTTGGTGAAATCGGCGACCTGATCGAAGGTCAGCGCGGTGTTGTCGAGCAGCCAGACGGCGGTCGCCTTGGGCATCAGAGGTGCGTTGCTCATGGCAAATCTCCTTTGTGCTTCGCCCACCCCTTTGGAGGCGAAACCGGTGGTCATCAGCGATGACTGGGAATTCGGGCTATATAAGCCCGGAGGGGGTAGCCACGCAATGGTTCTGCTATAGATAGTGCCTTGACAGCGCCCGAAAGGGGGCCCAATTCCCTCTCAAGTCCCTGTAAGACCGTACCCAAGCCCTATTCATTCATCGACCGCTTCCCGCCCATTTGGCGAGGTGATTCGGTCCCGAGATCGCTCAATGTCAGCCAAACCAGACCTCAAGATCGTGCTTTGTTCTCCCCGTGGCTTCTGCGCCGGGGTGGTCCGGGCGATCGACACCGTGGAACGGGCGCTCGATAAATACGGTGCCCCCGTCTATGTTCGCCACGAGATTGTGCACAATAAGTACGTCGTCGATGGGTTGAAGAAGAAGGGCGCGATCTTCGTCGAGGAACTCGCCGAGATCCCGGAAAACACCACCGCGCCGGTGGTGTTCTCGGCCCATGGCGTGCCGAAATCGGTTCCGGCCGACGCCACGTCCCGCAATTTGTTCTCGCTGGATGCGACCTGCCCGTTGGTCACCAAGGTGCACCGCGAGGCCGCGATCCATTTCAAGCGCGGCCGCGAGATCTTCCTGATCGGCCATTCCCATCATCCGGAGGTGGTGGGCACGCTCGGCCAGCTCCCGACCGGCGCCGTGACCCTGATCGAGACCGCAGAGGACGCGAAGACCATCGCCCCGAAGGACCCCAACAACCTCGCCTTCGTGACCCAGACCACGCTGTCGATCGACGACACCGCGGAGATCGTGGCGCTCCTGAAGGAACGCTTCCCGAACATCAACGGGCCGCACAAGGAAGACATCTGCTACGCCACCACCAACCGCCAGCTCGCGGTGAAGAAGGTGGCGCCGGTGGTCGATGCCCTGATCGTGGTCGGTGCGCCGAACTCGTCGAACTCGCAGCGCCTGCGCGAGGTCGCCGAACGCGAGGGCTGCCCGATCGCCGTGCTGGCGCAGCGCGCCACCGAAATCGACTGGAAGCGGTTCGAGAACATCACCAGCCTCGGCATCACCGCGGGCGCCTCGGCACCGGAAGTGATCGTCGAGGAGATCATGGACGCGTTCGCCGAGCGCTTCACGTTGCATGTGGAGACGGTCTCGGCCGCGGAAGAGAACGAGTTCTTCCCGCTGCCGCGCCAGGTGCGCCCCGAAGCCGCCGCCGAGTAGACCTTCATGGCGGTCTACACCGACGTTGCCGCCGACGAGCTTGCGGACTTTCTCAACCAATACGATCTCGGCGAGTTGCTCTCCTACAAGGGCATCGCCGAGGGCGTCGAAAATTCCAACTTCCTGCTGCATACGACCAAGGGGTCGTTCATCCTCACGCTCTATGAGAAGCGCGTGGCGAAGAACGATCTGCCGTTCTTCCTCGCGCTGATGACGCATCTGGCCGAACACGGCGTCAACTGCCCGCTGCCGGTGAAGGGAACGGACGGCGAGACCTTGCGCGAGCTGTCAGGCCGGCCGGCCGCGATCATCACCTTTCTCGAGGGCGTCTGGCCGCGCAAGCCGAGCGCGGCCCATTGCGCCGGCGTCGGCGAGGGGCTCGCCAGGATGCATCTGGCCGGTGCGAATTTCGCGATCAGGCGTGCGAACGCGCTGTCGGTCCCGGGCTGGCGGCCGCTGTTCGATGCGGCGTCACAGCGGGCCGACGAGGTGCAGCCCGGCCTGCGCGCCTTCCTGAGCCACGAGCTCGACTACCTCGAGAGCGGGGTCTGGCCGACGCAGCTGCCCGAAGGCGTGATCCACGCCGACCTCTTCAACGACAACGTCTTCTTCCTGGGCGACAAGCTATCGGGGATCATCGATTTCACTTTCGCCTGCAATGACTGGCTTGCCTATGATGTCGCGATCTGCCTCAACGCCTGGTGCTTCGAGCCGGATCATTCCTTCAACGTTACCAAGGCGCGGGCCTTCCTCAATGCCTATGGCCGCGTGCGAAAGCTGTCCGAGGCGGAAGAGGCCGCGCTGCCGCTGCTCGCGCGCGGCGCCGCGATGCGCTTCCTGCTGACGCGGCTGGTCGACTGGCTCAACGTTCCGCCCGGCGCGCTGGTCAGGCCGAAGGATCCGTTGGAATATGTCCGCAAGCTGCGCTTCCACCAGAGCGTTTCCAGCGTGCGCGACTATGGGCTGTTGCCGTCGGGGCTGGTGGCGTGAGCGAGCTTCCGATTGTCACGATCTACACCGACGGCGCCTGCTCGGGAAATCCGGGGCCCGGCGGCTGGGGCGCGATCCTGAAGTTCGGCGACAAGGAAAAAGAACTGAACGGTGGTGAGCGCCACACCACCAACAACCAGATGGAATTGATGGCGGCGATCTCCGCGTTGGAAGCGCTGAAGAAGCCGTGCACCGTCGATCTCTATACCGACAGCCAATATGTCCGTCAGGGCATCACCGGCTGGATCCACGGCTGGAAGCGCAACGGCTGGCGCACCGCCGACAAGAAGCCGGTGAAGAATGTCGAACTATGGCAGCGCCTCGATGCTGCGCTGAAGGCCCATGACGTGCGCTGGCACTGGGTCAAGGGCCATGCAGGGCATCCCGAGAACGAACGCGCCGATCAGCTCGCGAGGGACGGGATTGTGAAGGCGCGGTTGCAGGCGCGGGTGGCGGAGTAGGTCTCTCCGTTCGTCATGGCCGGGCTTGACCCGGCCATCCACGCCTTGCCGCGCAAGACCAAGAACGTGGATGCCCGGGACAAGCCCGGGCATGACGTCATCCTTGGAAAGGGCAGGGTCTAAAACTTACAGCTGCCCGAGCAGCGTGTCGCCGCCGGACACTTCGACCTTGCCCGGCATCGCCTCGAGGTTCAGCTTCTTGACCACGCCGTCCTCGACCAGCATCGAGTAGCGCTTGGAGCGGATGCCGAGACCGTTGCCGGAGGCGTCGAGCTCCATGCCGATCGCCTTGGCGAAGTCGGCATTGCCGTCGGCCAGGAAGATGGCCTCGTCGCGCTGGTCGGTATCGCGCTTCCAGGCGTTCATGACGAAGGCGTCGTTGACGGAGACGATGGCGATGGTGTCGACGCCCTTGTCCTTCAGGGCGTAGGCATTGAGGAAGATGCTCGGCAGATGCATCTTGTGGCAGGTGCCGGTATAGGCGCCGGGCACCGCGAACAGCGCCACTTTCTTGCCCTTGAAGATATCGTCGGTGGTCTTCACCTGCGGGCCTTCGGCCGTCATCACGCGGAATTTCGCCTCGGGCAGCTTGTCGCCAGTCTGGATCGCCATCGTCAGTCTCCCTGAAAATCGGTCCCGCTTTTTAGACCGTGCGGCGGGCCCGCACAATATTGCCGGCACGGATAGTGACCCGGAGGCGGTGAGGGCGGGACCCTTCACCGTTATGTCATCAGCCGGCGAACCCGCCGCCGTCGAGGAAGGCCTGCTCGTCCGGCGTGGTGTCGCGGCCGAGCAGGCGGTTGCGGTGGGGAAAGCGGCCAAACCGCCGGATGATGTCGGCGTGCTCACGCGCGTATTTCAGGTTTTCGGCATTGTCGGTGTTTTGAAACAGCGCGACGCAGTGCAATTGGTCGGGCAGGTGCTCGGAATGCATGAAGGGCAAATAGAGGAATTCGAGCAGGACCGGGTCGATCCTTTGATCTGCACCCCGCGCAATGGCGCGGCGGGCGACGTCGCGCGCCAACGCGTCGCTGGCAAAGGCCTGCGACGTGCCGCGAAACATGTTGCGCGGAAACTGGTCGAGCACGATGACGAGCGCGAGTGCGCCCTCGTCGGTCGCCTCCCATGACGAGAACTCGCCGGCGACCGCCTTCTGCCACAGCGCGAGAAAGCGGCGCCTGACCTCCGCGTCGAACGCGTCGTTGCGCTCGTACCAGGCATCGCGGCCGGCCTCGCGCCAGAAGGCGAGGATGCCGGCCGGGCTGATGTTGCTGTCGTCGGTCATGAACGAAAGAGGCGCTTACGCCGCCTCCGCCTTCTTCTCGTCGCGCAGCTGCCGGCGCAGGATCTTGCCGACATTGGTCTTCGGCAGGTCGGTGCGGAATTCGATGTGCTTGGGCACCTTGTAGCCCGTCAACTGCTCCTGGCAGAATTTGACCAGGGCCTCCGCCGTGAGGTTCGGGTCCTTCTTGACCACGAACGCCTTCACCGCCTCTCCCGACTTGGAATCGGGAATGCCGATGACGGCGCATTCGAGCACCCCGGGGTTGCTCGCGATCACTTCCTCGATCTCGTTCGGATAGACGTTGAAACCGGAGACCAGGATCATGTCCTTCTTGCGGTCCACGATCTTGGTGTAGCCCTTCTCGTCCATGATGCCGATGTCGCCGGTGCGGAAATAGCCGTCCGCGGTCATCACCTTGGCGGTCTCCTCCGGCCTGTTCCAGTAGCCCGACATCACCTGCGGGCCCTTGGCGCAGATCTCGCCGGGCTGGCCGAGCGGCATCTCGTTGCCGTCGTCGTCGCGGATCGAGATCCAGGTCGAGGGCACGGGGATGCCGATGGTGCCGTTGAACTCGGGATCGGTCGTGGTGTTGCAGGTCAGCGTCGGAGACGTCTCCGACAGGCCGTAGCCTTCGGCGATGGAGCAGCCCGTGATCGCCTTCCATTGTTCGGCGACCGGACGCTGCACCGCCATGCCGCCACCGTTCGAGATCTTCAGCTTGGAGAAGTCGAGCTTCTTGAAGTCGGGATGGTGCATCAGGCCGTTGTAGAGCGTGTTCACGGCCGGGAAATTGTTGACCTGATACTTCGCCAATTCCTTGATGAAGCCCGGGATGTCGCGCGGATTGGGGATCAGGAGATTGCAGCCGCCGGCGCGAACCGCGAGCAGGTAGCAGGCCGTCAGCGCGAAGATGTGATAGAGCGGCAGCGCGCAGACGACCATGAGCTGATCGACATGCGGCGGCGCGGCCATCGCCGGCTGCAGCCAGGCGTCGTTCTGCAGGACGTTGGCGACGATGTTGCGATGAAGCAGGGTGGCACCCTTGGACACGCCGGTGGTGCCGCCGGTATATTGCAGGAAGGCGACGTCGCCGGGCGACGGCTTCGGCTTGTTGAAGGCCAGAGAGCGGCCCGCGGAGATCGCGTCGTTGAAGGACACCGCGCCCGGCAGCGACCAGGCCGGCACCATCTTCTTGACGCGGCGGACGACCAGATTGACGATCACGCCCTTGAAGCCGAGCAGGTCGCCCATGCTGCCGACGATGACGTGCTTGACTTGCGTCTTCGCAATCACCTGCTCGACGGTGTGGGCGAAATTCTCCAGCACGATGATGGCTTCGGCACCGGAATCCTTGAGCTGGTGCTCGAGCTCGCGTGGCGTGTAGAGCGGATTGACATTGACCACGGCGAAACCGGCGCGCAGCACGGCCGCGGTCGCGACCGGATATTGCAGCACGTTCGGCATCATGATCGCGACGCGGGCGCCGCGTTGCAGGCCTCGTCCTTGCAGGTAGGACGCCATCGCCAGCGACATCTGGTCGAGGTCGCGATAGCTGATCGACTTGTCCATGCAGATGAACGCCTTGCGGTCGGCGAACTTGGCGAAGCTCTCCTCCAGAAGGTCGACCAGCGATGAATATTGCGTCGGCTCGATATCGGCGGGGACGCCGGGCGGATATTGCTTAAGCCAGATGCGCTCCATGGAAACTCCCCTCATTGACCAGAGCCCGTTGTGTCTCGGGCTTGCCTCATTGCCGTCAGTATCGAGCCTGCCGGAACGGGTGGCAAGCGGTCGAGGCTTAAGACAAACGTCAGGGAGTGGCTACCGGAATCCTCGCAAACGGCGCTGCCGCAACTGCGAAGTGCGGCGCGGTCGCCTCGCGTCGGCCGTTAACTGTTGTTGGCCGGCTTGGCGGGCTTGGTCGCGGCCTTGGGCTTGGCGGGCTTGGCCGCCTCGCCGCTCACCGCAGGCTTTGCCACCGCATCGGGCTTGGCTGCGGCATGCTTGGTACCGGCCGGCTTGGCTGCGGATTTGCCGTCGGCGGGCTTGGCGGCCGCCACCGGCTTGCTGTCGGCCTTTGCCGCCGCCGTCTTGGCATCCTTCGGCTTGTCTGCCGCGTCGGGCTTTTTGGCGACGCGCGACTTCTTGCCACGCGGCTTTGGCGTGGCCTGCTGGTCGGCATCGGCCGCGACTGCCGCGATCAGCGCAGTCCCGGTGCGGGTCGGACCGGTATAGACCAGCACGGGCTCGGCCGCCGCCGGGGCCGAGGCCATCAGCTCGGAGGCCTTCATCAGCGGCGGCTGAAGCCCGGCCGTGAAGAAGGTGACCTGAGCTTCGCCGCCCGTGGCCGAGGCGGACCCTGACGTGCCGCCATTGGTCGCGATCAGTGCGTCGTCATCGTCGCTGGCCGGCCGCTTGCGATGGCCGCCGCACATGTCGTCACGCAGGTTCGGCGGCGAGGCATCGACCGGCACCAGCTTGTCGACGGTGCCGAGCGAGGGGCGGAGCCAGGTGAGATTGTCTTGCGAGAAGCCGCGCTCCAGCAGCTGCGCCGCCTTCACCGCGCGCGCGGTCCCGGAATTGGCGCCCAGCACGACGGCGATCAGCCGGCGGCCGTTGCGGGTGGCCGATGCGACGAGGTTGTAACCGGAGGCGCAGATGAAGCCGGTCTTGAAACCGTCGGCGCCGGGATAGCGGCCGATCAGCTTGTTGAAATTGCCGGTGACGCGCTTGCCGAAGCGGATTGCCGGAATGTGCACGAAATACTCGTACTCGGGCAGGTCGCGCAGGAACGAGCGCGCGAGAATGCCGAGATCCCGCGCGGAGGTGATCTGTCCGTCGGCGGGCAGGCCGTTCGGATTGACGTAGCTCGTCTGCGTCATGCCGAGCTTCTGCGCAGTGTCGTTCATCAGCGCCGAGAAGCCGTCGATCGAACCGCCGACGCCTTCGGCGAGCACGACGGCCATATCGTTCGCCGATTTCACCATCATCATCTTGAGGGCGTTGTCGACGGTAAGCTGCGTTCCTGGGCGGAACCCCATCTTCGAGGGCGACTGCGAGGCTGCGGTCGGCGAAACCGTGAGGATTGTGTCGAGTGTGAGCTTGCCGTCCTTGACCGCCTTCAGCGTCACATAGGCGGTCATGATCTTGGTGACGGAAGCCGGATACCAGGGAATGGTCGCGTTTTCCGCCTGCAGCACCTTGCCGCTATCGGCCTCGATCAGGAGCAGCGCTTCGGCGCTCGCCGCGCGCGGCGCGAGCAATGCGCCGCATGCGAGTGCCGCGGCGAGCAGGTTGAACAGGGATTGACGAAGCAGCGGGCGAAGAGCGTGCACTATCCGATTCCGGTCCTTGGAGACCCGCCGGTTCCGGTCGGCTCTCGTGATCTGATGTTCGGTTCTGAAATCCAGCGCCGCCGCTTGCGGCGCCGCAAACCTATACCGGCTGGTGCGTCGGGAATAGGGGCATCAGCGGGGTATTCCGCAATGAAATGGGCCGAATTTCGACGATATGATGGGGACTTGCCAAGGCGACTTGCTAAGGCGACTTGCTAAGATGATTTGGCGGCCGTCGCGGCAGCCTCAGCCGCTGTCACGCTGGCCCGTGCGTTCTCTTGAACCATGAACTGAGCCCTGGCGAGGTCGGCGAAATGGCCGCCTTTGGCCACGAGTTCATCAAAAGTTCCGCTTTCGATCACACGTCCGTTCTCGAACACCAGGATGCGCGTGGCATTGCGGATGGTGGAGAGGCGATGGGCGATCACGAAGGTGGTGCGACCCTTCATCACTTCGTCGAGAGCGGTATTCACCTTTGCCTCGGTAACGGCGTCGAGTGCGCTGGTCGCCTCGTCCAGGATCAGGATCGGCGGATCCTTCAGCAGTGCACGGGCGATCGACAGCCGCTGGCGCTCGCCGCCGGACAGCATGCGGCCGCGCTCGCCGGCATTGGTCTCGAAGCCGCCGCTGCGCTCGATGAATTCGAGCGCCTGCGCGCGCTCCGCCGCCTTGCGCATCTCGACCTCGGTGGCATCAGGCTTGCCGACGCGCAAATTCTCCGCGATCGAGCGGTTGAACAGCAGCGCCTCCTGAAAGACCACGCCGATGTTCCGCCGCAGCGATGTCAGCGTCACCCCGCGCACGTCCATGCCGTCGATCCTGATGAACCCGGACTGCGGATCGAAGGCGCGATGCAGCAGCGCAATCGCCGTCGACTTGCCGGCGCCGGTCGCGCCGACCAGCGCGATGGTCTGGCCGGGAAGCGCGGTGAAGGAGAGGTCCTCGACCGCCGGCCGCTTACCGTCATAGGAGAAGGTGACGTCGTTGAATTCGACGAGGCCGGAGAGCCGACCCGCATCGATCGCGTCGTGCCGGTCGTGCACCGCGGGCACCGCATCGAGCACGTTGAAGAACTCGCGCAGGCGCGGGGCTTCCATGAACACGTTGTTGATGAAGCTCACGACCTGCTCCAGCTTCTGGATCAGAAGCGTCGCGAAGCTCACGAACATCACGATCTCGCCGACCGAGGTCAGCCCCTGGTCGTGCAGCGCGATGCCGAAAGTGAAGATCGCGAGCACCGTGATCGTGGTGGAGGCGCGCGTGATGACGGTGACGAGCGCCCACCACGACAGCACCGGCATTTGCGCCGCTAGCAACTCGTCGGCGACGGAGCGCAGGCCCTTCACCTCGGAATCGATGCGCACGAAACTCTGCACCAGCGCGACATTGCCAAGGGCGTCGGACGCGCGCGCTGAGAGCTCGCTGTAGTGCTCCTCCACCTCCATCTGCATGCCGAAAGTTCTGCGCACCACGAAGGTGGTCAGCGCGGTGAAGACGATGCAAAGCACGAACAGCAGGATTGCAAGCCGCCAGTTCAGGTAGAGCGACAGCGGCAGCAGCACCACGACCGAGAGGATCGCGGCAAAATGTTCTCGAAAGAAGCCGACCCATAATCGCCACAGCGCATCTGTGCCGTTCAGCATCACCTTCATCAACCGGCCCGAATGGGTGCCCGAATGGAAGGTCAGCGGCAGCTGCATGATGTGCTCGAAATAGTCCGTCAGGACCGCCTGCCGCTGGCGGTGGGAGAGCCGGTCGGCCTGCAACGCTACGACCGCGCTGCAGGCGATTGTGAACAGCCCGAATGCGACCCAGGCAACCAGGAACGGCCAGGCCGAGTTAGAGCCTGCGACCGTCTTGCCCGAGAGCACATCGACGATCCGGCCGAACAGCACCGGTTCGGCGAATTGCGAGCCCGCAAGCAGGAGATTGACGACCGCGAGCAGCCAGCCCAGCCGTGCCTCCTTGCCGAGCAGCTCGAGAACGCGGGTGTAGAGGCGGAGAATGGGCATGGGCGAGGAGCTCGGGCGGATCGAACGGAGTGAGCCCATACTCTAATCAGGGATCGGCTGCGAGATATAGCGGAAGCTGTCGGTTTTGCTCAGTTGATCAACCGCCCTGCAACGGGCGGCAAGAACCCGCCGTCGAAGATGTCGCCCGCCGCCGGCCGTTTGCGGAATTTGAAATCCTGCCCGATCTGGTCGATCGCGCGATCCATGCGCGCCGGGTCGATGTCGCCGAGGCCGTTGCGACGGACCTCGTCGGTCAGGATGTTGTCGACGAGGACGGTGCGCAGGCGCTCCAGCTCAAGATCGCGGTCGCCGTCCTCAATGCGGCTCGCGGCCTCGTCCGCCGCGCGCGCCGGCTCCTTGATGGTCGCGTTGATGCCGGCGATCAATGCGCGAACGAATCCCTTCACGGTGTCCGGCTTGGCCGCGGCGAAAGCCGGGTTGACCACGACGGCAAAGCCATAGGGCTCGCAACCATAGTCGGCATAGCGAAGCGCGACGAGATCGCCGCTTGGTACGCCGCGGTCGCGCAGGTTCACTGCCGAGAGATAGCTGAAGCCGGCGACGGCATCGACCTGTCCCGCGGAGAGGATCGGCTCGCGCACCGCGGCGCTGATCTTGTGGAATTTCACGTGAGCCGTGTTGATGCCGTTCTGCTGCGCCAGCGCCGGCCACAGCCGCATCGACAGATCGCTATCGGCAACGCCGACGGTCTTGCCGTCCAGGTCGGACAGGAGGTGGATGCCACGGCTCCTGCGGGCGATGATCGCGTAGGGCGCGCGGTTGAACAGCACGAACACCGCCTTGACCAGTGTCGCATCCTTGTCGCGGAAGCGGATCAGCTCGTTGATGTCGACGAGCGCGAGCTCGCTGTCGCCCTTGGCGACGCGCGCAAGCGCCTCCGGCGATCCGGCCGAGCTGCTGAAGGAGACGTTGAGACGTTCGGCGCTAAAGCTGCCGTCCTTTGCGGCAAGAAAGAACGGCGCCATGCTCGCATCGATCGGGCGGTCGAAGGTGAAATGGATCGCAATGGAGGGCGCTGCGGTCTCGGCCGCGGAAGCATCGCGCGCAGTCAGCGCCGCAAGAGAAATTGTAGCGGCCAGCAGGCCGCGAAGAGCGATTGTCGCGAATTCGAACATCAGTCGCGCCGGTCCGGTGTTGTGATGGCTTGGTGACGCTCGGAGCGCCGGCTGGCGACAAGCTTGTCCGCGCCAACATGAACGGCGGATGAGCGGCGGTTGCGTCACGATCACGCAACCCCGTTCAGCTTGTGTTGGGGTAGGGGAACCCAACATGGGATGCGGGTGTTTGAGAGACACGAGCCTGTCATCAGGCACCATTCGAGGTCCCAAGGAGGGTCCAGGACATGTTTGATAGATTTTCGGGATTTGTCGGCCGTAAGGCCGTTCTCGCTACCGCCGCGGTGCTGGCGCTGACCGCAATGGCTCCGACCGCTTCATACGCGGGCGGCCGTCATTGGCATGGTGGCGGCGGCGGTGCGGCCCTTGCCGGCGCGGCCATTGCCGGTGCTATCGGCACCGGCCTCGCAATCGCAGCGACTCGTGACGCCTACGCTTATGATGCTCCTGCCTATTACGGCGGCGGCCCGGTCTACTACGACGGCGGTCCGGTCTATTACGGCGGCGACTCGTATATCGGTCCGCGCCCGTATCACCGTTGCGGCGGCCCGTACCAGTCCGCGCAAGGCGGCCAGGGTAACCTTTCGACTTGCTACTAGCTTTGGCTAGCAAGTGTTGACCAGCCGGCCGTCGCGCTTGCCGCGACGGCCGGCTTTTTGCTTTTGTTGTCGTGCGTTAACGTCCCCGCTATGGGTTTAGAGTAGCTTTGCGTACATGAGTGATTCGCTTGAGCGGCTATATCTGGCTGTGCTCGCGGCCAGGGACCTTGATCCGGCAACATCGCGCACCGCGCGGCTGTTTCAGCGCGGCCCGTCAAAAATGGCGAAGAAGCTGGCTGAAGAGGCTATCGAGGTCGTCATCGACGCGGTCAACGGCGATAGCGAAGCCGTGATCCGGGAAAGCGCCGACCTGCTCTACAATCTGACCGTGCTCTGGGCCTCGGCCGGCGTGCGCCCCGAGGACGTCTGGCGCGAGATGACGCGGCGTGAAGACATGCTCGGCATCGCCGAGAAGCTGCCGAAGTCGGCGATGAAACTGCCCAAAGGTGCGTCACCGCGTGTCGCCAGGCGGCCAATCGTCGCGCTCGAAGGCCGCACCGCGCGCAAGCGCCACTAGTATTGGCACAAATCGGTCCCATCTCGGCATGGACAAATCCGTCCCATGGTGCTTCATCGCGGCGCCATGCTGAAACGTATTTACGACTGGTGCATCGACGCCGCTCACAAGCCTTACGCGCTCTGGATCATGGGCGCCGTGGCTTTCGCTGAAAGCTCCTTCTTTCCCGTCCCCCCGGACGTGATGCTGATCCCGATGTCACTGGCGCGCCCGCAACGCGCCTGGGTCTATGCGGGGATCTGCACTGCGACGTCGGTGCTGGGTGGGCTGTTGGGCTACGCCATCGGTGCGCTGCTCTTCGACTCGGTCGGCCATTGGCTGATCGAGGTCTATGGCCTCGGCGGCAAGGTCGACGCCTTCCGTGCCTCCTATGCCGAATGGGGCGCCGTGATCATCCTGCTCAAGGGCCTGACACCGATCCCCTACAAGCTCGTGACCATCACATCCGGCTTTGCCGGTTACAATATCGGACTCTTCATCCTGTGCTCGATCGTGGCGCGTGGCGGGCGCTTCTTCATCGTCGCGATCCTGCTCAACCGCTACGGCGACTGGATCCGGGTCAAGATCGAGAAGCATCTCGGATTGGTGGTGGCAATCGGCGCCGCGGTGCTCGTGCTCGGCTTTGTCGTCGCAGTCAAATTGATCTAACACCCAAGGCGCTTTGCCGCCGCGTCTCGTTCGGCTACGGTTGCCGTCATGATGCTTCGATCCGGCAATGCGGTCTTGCGACTGGGCACGCTGATATTTGCGGTGCTTTCCCTCCTGCTCGTTGCCGGCGGTACCGGATGGCCGCAATCCGCACCTCCGGCGCTCGGCTTGCAGGAGCAAGGACCGCAGGCCGCACCGGCGCCCTCGACAGCCCCTCCGTCGCCGCCGGCGCATGAGGAAAATCCCGGGCTGATCAACGAAATGGGCAAGCTGTTCGACAAGCTGCCCTCGATCCTGCCGCCGATCAAAAGCCCGAGCGAGACCATGAACGATTTGTCGCGCCTGGCGAAGCCGTCGACCATGGTGTCGGGACGCGTGGCCTGTCCGGCCTCGTCGAACGGCGCGCCCGACTGCAAGCTCGCCGCCGACAAACTCTGCCAGAGCAAGGGCTACACGGAAGGCAAGAGCCTGAATGCCGATTCCGCGGAAAAGTGCTCGGCCCAGGTTCTGATCCCGGGCAGGCAACGCAAACCGGATGACTGCCGCACCGATACCTTCGTCACCAGCGCGCTGTGCCAGAACTGAGGACGTCGCGCGAGCAAAGCAAGGAGCGCCCATGAGCCGCACGGAGCAGGACTTCCTCGGACAGCGTGAGATCGCCGACGACATCTATTACGGCGTCCAGACCATCCGCGGGAAGGAGAACTTCCACATCACCGGCATTCCGATGAACCAGGAGCCTTACTTCGTGAAGGCGCTCGGTTACGTCAAGAAGGCCGCCGCCATGGCCAACCGCGATCTCGGCGCGGTGGACACCAAGGCCGCGGAAGCCATCATCGTGGGCTGCGATCGCGTCATCGCCGGCGATATGATGGACCAGTTCGTCACCGACTTCATCCAGGGCGGGGCCGGCACCTCCACCAACATGAACGCCAACGAGGTGATCGCCAATCTCGCGCTGGAATCGCTCGGCTTTGCGAAGGGCGACTACCAGCACGTCAGCCCCAACGATCACGTCAATTACGGCCAGTCGACCAACGATACCTATCCGACCGCCTTTCGGCTGGCGCTGATCCTGCGGCTCGAGAGCTACATGACGGCGCTGCGTCAGCTCCAGGAGGCGTTCTTCGCCAAAGGCAGGGAGTTCGAGCGCGTGCTGAAGATGGGCCGCACCCATTTGCAGGACGCGGTGCCGATGTCGCTCGGCGCCGAATTCCGGGGTTGGGGCACCACCATGGGCGAGGAGGTCGATCGAATCTCCGAGGCCCGCGCGCTGCTGCGCGAGATCAACCTCGGCGCCACCGCGATCGGCACCTCCGTCACCGCTGCGCACGGCTATCCCAAGCTCGCGGTCCGGCATCTGAGCGCGCTCACCGGCGTCGACTTCATCCTTGCAGGCGACCTCGTCGAGGCGACGTCGGATACCGGCGCCTATGTGCAGCTCTCCGGCGTGCTCAAGCGCACCGCGAGCAAGCTGACCAAGATCTGCAACGACATCCGCCTGCTCGCCTCGGGCCCGCGTGCCGGCTTCAACGAGATCAACCTGCCGCAGCTTCAGCCGGGCTCCTCGATCATGCCGGGCAAGGTCAATCCTGTTATCCCCGAGGTCGTCAACCAGACCAGCTTCCTCGTCATCGGGCTCGACACCACCGTGACGCTCGCGGCGTCCGCCGGTCAGCTCCAGCTCAACGTGATGGAGCCGGTGATCTCGTTCGCGCTGTTCTTCTCCATCCGCACCATGGAGCGCGCGGTCAACAGCCTGCGCGAGAATTGCGTCGTGGGCATCACTGCCAATGCGGAGCACACCCGCAACATGGTGCTCAACTCGCTGGGTATCGTCACGGTGCTGAAGCCGCTGCTCGGCTACAAGCAATGCGCCGAGATCGCGCGCGAGGGCTACAAGAGCGGCAAGTCGCTGCACCAGATCGTCGTGGTCGAACGCAAGCTGCTGACCCAGGAGAAATGGGACGAGATGTTCTCGTTCGAGCGGCTGATCAATCCGGATCTGATTGCGTGATGGCGTCGTCCCGCGCTGAATTCCGCGGCTTGGAATTGCGGTAACGCCGTCCTCCACGGCGCCAAAACGCAATACTTGACAGTGGAAAGATTGCCTTGTTGGTATGGTTCCCAACCTTCAATGCGTCTGCTAACAGAGGACCGTTCCGCAATGTCCATGCCTGCCTTGTTTAGGGGACGCCTGTCGATCCCCGTGATCGGCTCGCCGCTCTTCATCATCTCGGTGCCCGATCTCGTGATCGCGCAGTGCAAGGCGGGCGTGGTCGGCTCGTTTCCGTCGCTGAACGCACGGCCGCCGGATCTGCTTGACGAGTGGCTGGCGCGCATCACCGAAGAGCTCGCGGCCTATGACCGCGCGCATCCCGACAAGCCGTCGGCGCCGTTTGCGGTCAACCAGATCGTGCACAAGTCGAACAACCGGCTCGACCATGACATGCAGCTCTGCGCCAAGTACAAGGTGCCGATGATCATCTCGTCGCTCGGCGCGCGCGAGGAGCTCAATCAGGCCGTGCACGGCTGGGGCGGCATCGTTTTCCACGACGTGATCAACCAGAAATTTGCGCACAAGGCGATCGAGAAGGGTGCCGACGGCCTGATCCTGGTCGCGGCGGGCGCGGGCGGCCATGCCGGCACGATCTCGCCGTTGGCGTTTGTCGCCGAGACGCGAAAATGGTTCGACGGTCCGATCGCGCTGTCCGGCGCGATCGGCAACGGCAAGGCGATCCGCGCCGCGCGCATTCTCGGCGCCGACTTTGCCTATATCGGTTCGGCCTTCATCGCCACCAAGGAAGCCAATGCGGTCGAGAAGTACAAGGAGATGATCGCGGGCGCCACGGCCGACGACATCGTCTATTCCAACCTGTTCACCGGCGTGCACGGTAACTATCTGAAGCCGTCGATTCTCGCCGCCGGCATGGATCCGGAGAACCTGCCGACGTCCGATCCCTCCAAGATGAACTTCGGCACTGATGCCTCCGGCGAGCGTGCCAAGCCAAAAGCCTGGAAGGAAATCTGGGGTTCAGGCCAAGGCGTCGGCAGCATCGACGGCATCGTGCCCGCCGCCGAAATGATCGCGCGCTTCAAGAAGGAATACGACGAGGCGGTCGATCCGCCGTTGTGATCTTAGTCGTCCCGGCCTGGTGCGCAATTGCGCACGGGGGCCGGGACGACAGCTCTCGCCGAGCGCCGGATGTGCATCACGGAGAAACGATGACCCCCATCTACCGCGTCGACGGCGACAGCGTCGTCACCAGCCCGGATGCCGCGGGCCCGTGGGACCGGCGTATGCAGCACGGTTCGGCGCCGGCCTCGCTGGTGACGTGGGCGGCTGAGCGCATTCCGACGCCAGTTGCAATGGACATCGCGCGCGTCACCATCGACCTGATGCGCCCGGTGCCGGTGGCGCCGCTCACGATCGCGACCGAGATCTTGCGCGAGGGCCGCAAGATCCAGCTCTGCGGGGTCAAGCTGCTCGCCGACGGCGTCCAGGTGGTCGGCGCCACCGTGCTCAAGATCAAGCGCCAGGCGTTGACGCTGCCCGAGGACGTCAAGGCGCTGCCGGTTACGCTGCCGTCGCCGGAGGACTCGCTGCTCGAGGACGGTCATGCCGCCACCAGTCCGTTCGTGCGATCGGTGTCGATGCGCGCCGCGCGCGGCCGCTTCGGCCAGGCCGGCGCCGGCGCGATCTGGTTTCGCGTCGACCATCCCCTGATCGCAGGCGAACCGCTCTCGCAGGCGATGCGCGCCGTGGTCGCGGCCGATTTTTCCAACGGCACTGCCTCGTCGCTCGATTTCCGCGCCTGGACCTACATCAACGCCGACCTCACCGTGAGCTTTTCGCGCCAGCCGATCGGCGAATGGATCCTGCTCGACGGCGATTCCTGGATCGGTCCCGATGGCGCCGGGCTTGCGATGTCGCGGCTCGCCGACCGGCAGGGCTATTTCGGCCGCGCCGTGCAAAGCCTTGTGATCGAGAAGCGGTAAGGCACCCTATCTATCCCACCATCCGGCCCCGCCCGCTCCAAAAACTCGCGCGCAGCACCTTCTTGTCGACCTTGCCGACGCCGGTCATCGGCAGTTGCTTGACGAACTGGATCTGCTTCGGCGCATGGGCCGAGCCTTTTCGCGTCTTCACCAGATTGATCAGTTCATCGGCGTCAGGTTTTGCGCCTTCGCGCAGGACGACGACAGCGGTGACGGCTTCGCCCCATTTCTCGTCGGGGATGCCAACGACCGCGACCATGGCTACGTCCGCATGCTGCGACAGCACGTCCTCGACCTCGCGCGGAAAGATGTTGAAGCCGCCGGAGACGATCATGTCCTTCTTGCGGTCGAGGATGAACATGTAGCCGCGATCGTCCTTGCGAGCGATGTCGCCGGTGTGCACCCAGCCGTTCTTCAGCGTCTCGGCGGTGATGTCCGGCCGCTTCCAGTATTCCGCCATGACGTGTGGAGCGCGGACGCAGATTTCGCCGGCTTCGCCCGTCTTCACTTCCTGGTCGTTGTCGTCGAGGATCTTGACCTCGCACGCCGCGATCGGGAAACCGCATGACAGGAACAGCTCCGGCCTGTTGGGATCGTGATCCGCCTTGCGCAACACCGAGACGGGATAACATTCGGTCTGGCCGTAGAGTTGCGAAAACACCGGCCCGATGCGCTCGATGCCCTCGATCAGCCGGCTCGGCGACATCGCGGAGGCGCCATAGAGCACGAGCTCAAGCGAGGAGAGGTCGGTTTTGGCCAGAGCGGGATGATCGAGCAGCACATAGATCATGGTCGGCACGAACAGCGTGAAGTTGATGCGCTCGCGTGCGATCGTCGCCAGCACGGCCTCGGGATCAAAACCCTTCAGCATGTGCACGGTGCCGCCACGCATCAGGGTCGGCAGCACCTTCGTGCCGGCGACATGGCTGATCGGGGCGACGGCGAGATAGCGCGCGCCATCGGGGATCTCGAAATCGGCGAGGATAGCGGCCGCGGCCCCGGCATTTTCGCGGTGGTAGCGCAACGCGCCCTTTGATTTGCCGGTCGTGCCACCGGTGTAATTCAGCGTCGAGAGATCGTCGGGGCCGGCGAGGCAATGCGCGCTGGCATGGCCTTCGCTCTCGATCGCCTGTAACAGGTCGACGCCATAGTCGGCCGGTCCCATGGTGAAGACTGCCTTGAGCCAGGGCGCCTGCGCGGCGAGCTCGCCGCCGCGATCGCGGAAGGCGGCCGCATCGACCACCAGCATTTCGGCCCCGGAATCCTCGAGCTGAAACAGCTGGTCTCCCCGCGATCCCAAAGGATGCAGCCCGGTGACGCAGAGCCGCGACAATTGCGCGGCGACGCCGGCGCACCAGGTGTCGGCGCGGTTCGCGGTGAGGAAGGCGACGCGCGCGCCGGGCTGCAATCCAAGCCGCATGAACACGCCCTGGATGCGCCCGATCAGGTCGATGGTGCCCTGATAGCTCAGCGATCCGCCGGGCCATGCGAAAGCAGTTCGGCCGGGATAGCGCGACAGTGCCCGCAGCGCCTGCGCACAAGTCGGAGACGATGCGTGGAGCGGATCGGACATATGTTTCCTCGCTGCTTTGTCATCGGCTTCTGGCGTGCCAATGTTTGCCGCAACGCTAGCACAGGGAATGCGGGATGGAACGACAAAGCCCGCGCGAGGGGAGGCATGCGTGACGTCAGATCGGCTGCAACGTTTCCACGGTCGTCTCGCCCTACCGCTGATTGCCGCGCCGATGTTTCTGGTGTCGGGCGTCGAGCTCATGGTCGCCGCCTGCCGCAACGGTGTGATCGGCAGCTTCCCCAGCGCGAATTGCCGTAGCACCGAACAACTCGATGAATGGCTCACCGACATCGAAGCGCGGCTGCTGCGGCATGAAGATCAAACCAGCCGCAAGACCGCGCCGCTGTGCCCAAACCTGATCGTGCACCGCTCCAATGCACGGCTAGAGCAGGATCTCGCCGTGCTGCTGCGCCACAAGCCGGAGCTCGTCATTACCTCCGTTGGATCGCCCGCGCCGGTGTTGAAGCCGCTGCATGAAGCCGGCGCGCTGGTGCTTGCGGATGTTGCCTCGATCCGCCACGCCGAACGCGCGGCGGAAGCAGGTGCCGACGGGCTCGTGCTGCTTACCGCGGGCGCAGGCGGGCAAACCGGCTGGCTCAACCCGTTCGCCTTCGTCCGCGCGGTGCGCGCGTTCTACGATGGCATCATCGTGCTCGCGGGTGGCATCAGCGACGGCCACGCATTGCGCGCGGCCGAAGTGCTCGGCTGCGATCTCGGCTACATGGGCACAAAGTTCATAGCGACGCGCGAGAGCATGGCGGACGAGCGTCACAAGCGCATGCTGGTCGACGGCAGCGCGGACGACATTCTGCTGACCACCGCGTTCACGGGCCTGCAGACCAGCATGCTCAAACCGTCGATCGTCGCGGCCGGTCTCGACCCCGACGATCTGCCGGCGCGCGGCGCGATCGACATCGGCAAGGACATCGACGTCAACGCACGCGAGAGCCGCCCCAAGCGCTGGCGCGATATCTGGAGCGGCGGGCATTCGATATCGGGTGTGACCGAAGTGATGGAGGTCAACGGTCTCGTCGCGCGGACAGTCGCGGAGTATCGGGAGGCGGGTGGCCGCCTCTCCCCGTAAAAATGCGGAGACCGAGGGGGCCCGTCGCCCCCTCACGGTTAATCGAGCGCTCCTTAGAGGCCCCCACTTAACGGCAGATTAACCAACGCCCGGCAAGAATCCCTCTCACGGCCGCCAATCAGGACCGAGAGGGACAGGCGATGGACTTCGACTTTCTGAACGCCAAGACGGCGGCTTCGCTGGACGAGATTCGTGTTCGCGTAGCCCATGCGCTGGCCCGCCATCCGCTGTGCCGCAATGTGCGCTTCGACATCGTCAGCGTCCCCCGCACCCGCCGGGGCGGCAATTGGACGGTGGCGCTGCAATCGGTCGAGCCGCGCGGAGTCTGGGAGGCCTCGGAGATCGTGGCCGACATCCAGGACGCCTACGATCTGGCGATAGCTGCCTGATTTCGTTGAGTTTTCTAGGCAATGTCGCCGCAGTCCGCGCGATTGCCGCCGCGATGGCACGGTTAAGCCTTAATTTTCGCCCAGTTTCCGGGCACTGATCACGTGGACTTGAAGCCGGTTGCGGAGAGACGTTTGTCGAAAGCCATCACCATCGTCGTGCTGACCTGCTTCCTCGTCCTCGGCGCCGCCACCACCGCCATTCTGGGCCGCGACAGCGTGCCCAGCGTCAGCGCCGAAATGATCACGCAGGCGCCGGCACCCAGGCCGCTTGCAACCAATCGGGCGGCCAAGGCCGACCGTCTGGTTCCGACGCTGGCACTGGCCTCGGCCGCGTTCGACCCGGTCCAGGTTCCTGCCGACAAGCTCTCGCAAATGCCGGTGCTGACCGAGCCGCTGCGCCAGGCGTTTGCCGCCGCCACGCCATCCGATTTCCCGATGCCCAAGGCGAGCGTGAACGAGGCTCCGGCCGCTGCAGAGATTCCTGCCGTCGAAGTCCCGGCCAAGCCGAAGGTCGTCGCCAAGCCGCAGCCGCAGAAATCCTATTCGCTGCTGTCCGACGTGCAGATCGCGGGCATCAGGGACCGTCTGAAGTTGTCGTCGTCGCAGGAATATTACTGGCCCTCAGTCGAAACCGCGCTACGCAGCGTTGTCCGCAAGATTTCGGCAAACAAGCTGTCCAATCCGAACGTGCAGGGCGTGCCAATCGATCCCAATTGCGACGAGGTCCAGCAGTTGAAGTCGGCGGCGATGCCGCTGCTGTTCCAGCTGCGTGACGACCAGAAAGAGGAAGTCCGCAAGCTCGCCCGCATCATCGGGCTCGAGAAGGTCGCGCAGCAGATCTAACCAGCAAGTTCCTTCCGGAATTGCGGCTATATCGGGAACATCCGGCAATTGACAAGCGTTGCCCGCTCCAAAGAGGGAGTGGACCAATGCGCGCCTCGACAGCCTATTTCGTCGGTGCAGGAACCATCGTCGCAGCCATCGCCATTGGTCTCGGCGGCGGCATTGTCGCCGGCAATATCATGAATCCGGTCTCGCCCAAGCAGGGGCCTGATACCAGCAAGATGGCGCAACGCGCTGACGCCAAGCCCGCCACGACGGACGCGCCATCCGAGCGCTTGCAATATCTCACCGGCTCGCAAGCCTTCGGCGCCATGGTCGCCGCGCCAGCGCAGGCCGAAGCCAAATCAGACGCTAAACCCGAATCCACGCCTGAAGCAAAATCCGAAGCTGCGAAGCCCGGCACGCAGACCACTCAGGCCAACGCTGAACAGCCAGCGCAACAGCCCTTGCAAGCGGCTGCGGTAGAGCCGCCCAAGCCAGCGCCGGCATCGCCTCCGCAACTCGCGAAGCCTGCTGCACAGCAGGCGTCGACAGAGCCGTCATCCCCACCCGACAACGCCTTTGCCAAGGCCAGGGATTCTGACGTCAAGCGGGCCACGTCTGAACGGCGCCGGACGGAGCGCCGTGAGCGCTGGGCCGAGCGCCGTCATTACGATTCCCGCGAGCCGCGTGGGATGCGCGACCGGACCGATTGGGACGACGTCGCGCGCAACATCCGCGAAGATGCCGATGCGCGCGAGGTCCCGAGCCGGCCGCGCGGCGGCTTTCCGCAGATCAGGCTATTCGGCGACGACGATTAGGTCCGTCCTCGCCGTCGCGCGCGATCTATGACGGGCGCATCGACGGCTATGGTCTGACGCAACACCGGCGAGATTTGTGCTGTGGACGGCGACCACTCACCCGCCGTGTGATTCCACGACCTTGCGGCAGCCGTCCGAAAGCTTCGACTTGTTCTCGCGCAGGCAGGCATTCATCTGCGGCGGCTTGCCGATGTGTTCGGCGCAGAATTTGCTCGCGTCGCTTCGGCAGGTCATCTGCTCTTGCGGGGTCGGACCGGATTGCGCAGCGGCGGTCTGGGCGGTCGCGGCGAGCAGCAGTACGGCAAGAACCGAAATCTTCATAAACACCTCCTTGGGAATGTCGTTGGTCCCGCCTGGGATCAAGCGGGCCGGACCATCTCGCGACCGCCGGGCGCAGGTCCATGCCATGTTCATGGCATCGGCCAGCCCGTCCCGCCGCCGTACCCCCATTTTCATGGCATGTATCAGCGCGCCGTCTTTTGTCATTCAGGCTGCACGTCGGCTGCGAGACCCGGTGATTGCATCGGGACGCCGAACGGCAAGCAGGAGAGCAAGATGTCGAAAAGAGCGGGAGCGCTGAGCGCCGGGTTGACGATTTTGGCGCTGGCGGGTTCGGCGATGGTGTCGCTGGGCACGAGCCCGGCGCAAGCAGTGGTCTATTGCAAGACGGTCGGCATACCCAAAGGCTGCGTGGTACGACCGGCGGCAGCGGTGAGGGTAGCGCCGGCCGCCGCGGTCGCCGTGGCGACACCCGGGGTCGGTGCGCCCGGTGTCGGCGTGCGCGCGGGCACGCCGATGAATCGCGGCGGTCCGGTCAATCGCGTGGGCGTGCGCTGAGAACAACGAAAGAGTTCGGGCGAAGGAGCCGTGCGGACGAACCCCCCATCCTCCGCAGGCAAATCATCCGGCCCGTCCCTCTCTCCGCGCGTCCCACACGTTCGGAGAGGGGGCTTTTCAGCCGACGGCGGCATCGCTGTCGGGGAAAATCTGCGGCAATTGCAGCCGCACGCGCGTGCCTGAGGAATCCGAACCGAGATCGAGCATCGCCCCGCAGCGCGCGGCACGGCTCCTCATGTTGCGAAGGCCCCGCGCGGTCTGGCTCGCGTCGGCGGCCCCGCCGCTGCCGACCGGCGCACAACCGTTCGCAAAGCCCTTGCCGTCATCCGCGACCCTGATCACACCGTACGGTCCCTGACCTCCGTCGACCGTCTCGATGGTGACCGCGATGCGGCGGGCCTCTGCGTGCTTGACCGCATTGGTCACGGCCTCGTCGAGGATGCGCACGATCTGGATGACATGCCATGGCCTGAGCTCGGGATGCAGCGGCAGCCCTTGCGGCGTCGCCACGTTCCAGTCCAGCGCGATGTCGTGCGGTCGCAATTGTGCGGTCGCGCGCTCGCGCCAGGAGCCGAGTGCGAGCATCAGGTCGCCGCCGATGTCGTCCATGGAGTCGATGACGAGGCGGAGGTCCTTCAGCGCCGCACGGGCGGCGTCGGTGATGGTCGCGCCCTCGTGCCCGCGCTCGGACAGTGCCACGATGCTGATGAGCTGGCCGCCGAGGCCGTCATGCAGGTCGCGCATCAGCCGCGTGCGCTCATTGGCAAGCGCGGCGGCCCGTGCACGCTCCTCCTCGCGGGCAAAGCTCACCTTCAGCCGCTCCTCGGCCTCGCGTACGCGCGTTACGAGCTGGCCGGCAAAGCTGTCGACCTGGTTCAGCGCGCGCGCGAACCGCCAGGTCAAGCCGGCGCCGATCGCGACCAGCATCGCCGAATAGGACAGGCGCGAGAGGAAGATGCGCTCGTCAGTCACGATCTCGAACACCGACAGCATGTCGTGGACCCAGCAGATCAGCACGATGGTCACTGCGCAGCCGAGCGTGAAGCTTGCCGCGTCCTGCCGCCGCACCACCGCGGCAGCGGTGACGCAGGCCATCAGGAGCAGGCAGAGCCCGACGGTGGGAATCCCCAACAGGAGAAACAGAATGCGCGGCAACGGCGGGCCGGCGATCAGCCCGACACTGAACACGACGAGCCCCGGCGCGAACAGCAGCATGCCGAAACGCGGCCAGCGCCAGCCGAAGAACAGCACGCCGAAGACGACGACCAAGGCGCTCTCGATCGGTGCGGACGCGAGCAACACCGCGGCGAGCCGGGACGTGTTGACGGGGGGCACCGGTGGCGGCGCGAAGGCCTGCACCACGCCGAGTACCATCGCCACGGCCAGTACGCCGTAAACCGGCTCGCGGCGGCGCATCAGCCACATGATCGCCAGGATGACGGCGAGGATCGACTGCCAGGCAGAGAACACCACGGGCAACGTGACGAACATCAGCGTGCGTGTCTCGTAGGCCGGCCGCAAGGCCGCATCCGGCCCGACATAGACGGTATCGAGAAAGCCCTTGAGCGGTCCCCAAACCAACAGCTGCACCGTGATCTCGTTCGCGCCCTCGCGCAGCAGCGAGGACGGGATCGACCCGATCTGCGGAGTGTTGCGGTCGGGCCGGTTGGCGTTGGCATCGCGTCGGGAATCCAGGATGACGACGCCGTTGATTGAGACCTCCACCGCGTTGCTGAAGCGCGGCAGGAATACCGACCAGCCCGACGCCGCATCGCCGCGGCGGAACGTGAAGGCGCCGGTGTAGAGCGGCGGGTCGGCCAGGGAATAGCGTGACGACGTGAAATGCGGCAACGTCACGGGACGCGCTACGCCGTCCTCGCGCAGCGAGAATTCGCTCAGGGCAAAGTCGTCGGGGTCGCTGGGCTGGAGCAGCCGCAGCCCGAGGACGGTCGCGACCAATATCAGCGCCTGGAGCAGCAGATAGGGCACGAGTCGCGAGACCAGCAGCCGGCGTCGCGCGGGTTTGACCGGTGCCTTCGCCGCGATCTCGCTCACAGCTTGATCAGGCCCTGCTGCACGGCTTCGAACACCGCTTCGCTGCGGGTGTGCACTTCGAGCTTGCGATAGATGTTCTTGATGTGGCCGGGCACGGTCTGCCGGGACAGGCCGAGATGGCTCGCGATCTCGGCGTAGCTGAAACCCTTGGCGATGCCCCAGAGGATGTCGATCTCGCGTGGGGTGAGCCTTGCGGTGTTGAGGGCGGGACCCGGCGGAGGCTCGGCCGCATTCTGCGCGGTACCTTGCGTTCTGCGCACGATGAAACGGGCGATCGAGGCCGAGATCGGCGAATGGCCGGCGACCAGATCGCGCACGGTGGTGGCGATATCGGTGGGGAACGCATCCTTCAGGAGATAGCCGGTGGCGCCGACCGTGATCGCGGAGATCACACTCTCTTCGTCGCCGAGCGCCGAGATCACCATGATCTCGGTGTCGGGAAAGCGTTGCCTTGTCTCGCGGATCAGCTCGACGCCGTGGCCGTCGGGCAGCCGCAGATCGGTGAGCAACACGCGCGGCGCCCGCTCGCCGAGTCCGGCGCGGGCCTCCGCGAGCGTGCCGGCGCTGCGCACCTCGTAGCCGGCCTTGACCAGCGCGTCGTGAAGCCGCCAGCAGGTCGGCGCGTCGTCCTCGACGAGGAGGATGGTGATGGCTTCACCCGTCTCGCCCTGTTCGGTCATGATCATCGTCCTGCACCGCGTGTCCCCCGCGGCGCAGGGCCAAGTTTAGCCGCGGTGCGGGCGCCGCGACACCCATAATCATGGGGGCGCAAGATCATGGGGGCGCAAGGCATCGCTCTGGCGTTCCTGACGCGATGCCTACTGCTTCGTCGCGGCCGGCTTGTCCGGCGGCATAGGCGGGCTCGGCAGTCGCTGCATGACGGTGCGCGCGGTGCCGGCATTGTTCTTGTAGAACTGCTGATATGGCCTGGATCACGTCGAGCTTCGTCGGCCGCAGCCATGTCACCGGAGGTTCGGCCTGACGCCGACGGCGGCACAGGGGAAGTGAGGTAGGCCACAGACGGGTTGACTTAGGGGAGGAGACCCTCGAAATCTTCCCGGAGCCTGCCTAAGGACTCCCTTACGGATTGAAGCCTGCACCATGGTCGGATTGATCCCACCGGCTCCGATGTCCCGCCTGCAGCGTCTCGCCGGCCGTGTTGCGCTGACGATTGCTCTGACGCTGGTCGCGGCGTCGACCGCGCAGGCTGACAAGCGGGTGGCGCTGGTCCTTGGCGTGTCCAACTACCAGAGCGTCGCGCGGCTGGCCAATCCCGACAACGACGCGGCCGCCATCAGCGACGTCTTCAAGCGGATGGGGTTCGACGTCGTCGATCTGCGCCGGGATCTCGGCGTCATCGAGATGCGGCGGGCGGTGCGCGATTTTGCTGCGGTTGCCGCGGATTCCGACATGGCCGTGGTCTATTACGCCGGTCACGGCATCGAGGTGAACGGCGCGAATTTCCTGATTCCGGCAGACGCCAGGCTGCAGAGCGATTTCGACGTCGAGGACGAGGCGGTCCCGCTGGACCGGATTCTCCAGGCGATAAATCCGGCGAAGCGGCTGCGGCTCGTCATCCTCGATGCCTGCCGCGACAACCCGTTTGCGGAGCGGATGACGCGCAGTGTCGCCACGCGCTCGATGAACCGCGGCCTTGCCAAGATCGAGCCCGCGACGGCGGATACGCTGATCGCGTTCGCCGCCAAGGCCGGCGCGGTCGCCGGCGACGGCGACGGCGCGCACAGCCCGTTTGCGACCGCGCTCCTCAATCATCTGGCGACGCCGGGCCTCGACCTTCGCCTGACGCTTGGCCGGGTTCGCGACGAGGTGCTGAAGAGCACGGGGCGGCGGCAGGAGCCCTTCGTCTACGGATCGCTCGGCGGCGACACGGTAGCGCTGGTGCCGCAAATTGCCCCAAAGATCGATCCGGACGCGGAGTCCCAGCGGGACTACGAATTTGCAGCGCAGATCGGCACAAGGGAGGCATGGACGTCGTTTCTCGGCGTTCACGGTAGCGGCCTCTACGCTGCGTCTGCTCATGCGGCCCTCGACAAGCTGAATGCGGCGGAGAAGGCCCGTGAAAACGCAGACTTGCTGAGGCGGCAAGCCGAACAGCAGGCGAGGCAGAAGAACGAGGACGCCAAGAAGCAGATCGAGGAGCAGGCTGCGCGCCAGGCCGAACAGGCCAAGCTTCAGATCTCCGAGCAGGCCCGGCGCGATCTGGAGAAGGAGCGCCAACGCATCGCCGACCAGGCCAAGCGCGAGCTCGACGATGCCCGGCGGCAGGTTGCGGAGGCGCGCCGGCAGGCCGAGGACGCGGCCCTTCAGGTCGAGCAGGCGAAGAAGCAGGCCGCGCTGGACGCGCAGCAGCAGATCGAGGCCGCAAGGCGCGAACAGGAACAGCGCGAGCGGGAGCGACAGGCCACACTCGCCGCGCTAACTCCGCCGGCTGCGCCTGCCCCTGCGCCGGTTGTCGTGCCGGCAATGGATCCCGCGGATATTGCACGCCTGCTCCAGGCCCATCTGAAGCGCGTCGGCTGCGATCCCGGGACTACCGACGGTGCCTGGACGGCGCCGTCGCAAAAGGCGCTCGACAATTTCAACCGAAACGCCGGCACCAAATTCGACGTCAAAGTTGCAAGCCTCGACGTGCTCGATGCGGTGCGCGGCCGGCCCGATCGTGTCTGTCCGCTGGTGTGCGCCAAGGGACAAAAGGCAGAAGGCGATCGTTGCGTCCAGATCGTCTGCGACGGCAATGACGTGCTGGATGCCCAGGGCGTGTGCCGCCGGCGTCCCGATCCGCCGCCGCAGAAGCCAAAGGCGGTATCGCGCCAGGAGCCGAAGGCGGTATCACGCCACGAGCCGAGCCCGCGCGGTCGCGCGCGTCCGTCCGGCGGAGATTCATGCGGAGGCAGCTGTGAGGGCGATTGAGACCGGTGCCGAGGGCACGGTGCCTCGGCAGCTCACAGGCTGGGAACGACGTTGACGTTGACTTTCAGATTCAGGAACGTGCGCTTGCCGGCACCGTCCTCGAAGTAGAGACGGCTTTCGAAGCGGTCGCTGCCGGTAAAGCCGGAGTTCGGCCGGTACACAGCCTTTGTCGAGTTGACCAGGCTGTAAGACCCGTTCGCCGGAGCGACGACGACGTCCTGGCCCACGAACGGACCCAGCGACTGGAAATTGAACCCGCAACCGCGATCCTGCGCGACCCGCATCGGGATGACGACATTACAGCCCTGGCAGATGTTGAAATGCGGACGACGGCAAGCGGTGTTGGCATTCAAGCCGTGGGGGTTTGCGTAGCTCTTGAAGCCCGGGCGCATCTTGTCGGCGCTGGCAGTGTCGGAAAGCAGCAACGAGGCGGAGGTTGCAAGCGACAACACAATTGTCATGAAAGGACGGATCATTCTGAACACCCCTTGTCTGAAAATCCCTTGGCGGCCAATGAAGCAAAAGCGATTTATGCCGACATAGAAGCTCAAGCGCCCGGGGGAGGCAAGTATCCCCGGAAGGTTGCAGGACGGCTTCCCAATGCCATGCCCCTTCCACTATCATTTCGGGCAGGGAGTCGCCGGCAGGACGCGGCGCGGCGGCGACCGTCCGGCTGAAGGCCGGGCTGATATGTGATCGATGGCACAGACCTGAGGGCGGACCGCTACCGAAATAGTATTCATACAGATTGCAGCCCATTGCCGAAGCGTGGAACGAAGCCCGCATCATGGTCCGATTGAGCCCTTCAGTCCCGACGTTGCGCTCGAGCCGGTTGGACTGCCGGCTGGCGCTATCGGTCTTGTGGATGCTGGTCGCGGCGTCGACCGCGCAGGCCGACAAGCGGGTGGCGCTGGTCCTTGGCGTGTCCAACTACCAGAGCGTCGCGCGGCTGGCCAATCCTGACAACGACGCGGCTGCGATCAGCGACGTCTTCAAGCGCATGGGGTTCGATATCGTGGAGCTGCGCCGGGATCTCGGCGTCACCGAGATGCGGCGAGCGGTGCGCGATTTTGCTGCGGTTGCCGCGGATTCCGATATGGCGGTAGTTTATTACGCTGGTCACGGCATCGAGGTGAACGGCGCGAATTTCCTGATTCCGGCAGATGCCAGGCTGCAGAGCGATTTCGACGTCGAGGACGAGGCGGTCCCGCTGGACCGGATTCTCCAGGCGATAAATCCGGCGAAGCGGCTGCGGCTCGTCATCCTCGATGCCTGCCGCGACAATCCATTTGCGGAGCGGATGACGCGCAGTGTCGCTACGCGTTCGATGAACCGCGGCCTTGCCAAGTTCGAGCCCGCGACGGCGGATACGCTGATCGCGTTCGCCGCCAAGGCCGGCGCGGTCGCTGGCGACGGCGACGGTGCGCACAGCCCGTTTGCGACCGCGCTCCTCAATCATTTGGCGACGCCGGGCCTCGATCTTCGCCTGACGCTTGGCCGGGTTCGCGACGAGGTGCTGAAGAGCACGGGGCGGCGGCAGGAGCCCTTCGTCTACGGATCGCTCGGCGGCGATACCGTGGCGCTGGTGCCGCCGGTTGCCCCAAAGGTCGATCCGAACGCGGGAGCCCGGCGGGATTATGAGCTTGCTGCGCAGGCCGGCACCAAGCAGGCTTGGCTTTCCTTTCTCGCCGCTCATGCCAGCGGCATCTATGCCAACTTTGCGCATGCGGCGCTCGACAAGCTCGAGGCCGCAGAAAAAATCAGCGAGAACGCCGATGCCGTACAGCGGCAGGCTGAGCAGCAGGTCCGGCAGAAGAGCGACGATTTCAGGAAACAGATTGAGGAGCAGGCGGCGCGCGAGACCGAACGGGCCACGCAGCAGATCTCCGAGCAGGCCCGGCGCGATCTGGAGAAGGAGCGCCAACGCATCGCAGACCAGGCCAAGCGCGAGCTCGACGATGCCCGGCGGCAGGTTGCGGAGGCGCGCCGGCAGGCCGATGACGCGGCCCTTCAGGTTGAGCAGGCGAAGAAGCAGGCCGCGCTCGATGCGCAGCAGCAGATCGAGGCGGCGAAGCGCGAGGCGGAGCGGCGCGAGAAGGAGCGCCAGGCTACGCTTGCCGCTCTGACCCCGCCCGCCGCGCCAGCTCCTGCTCTCGCCGTGGCGCCGACTAGCGTGCCGGTGATGGATCCTGCGGACATCGCCCGCCTGCTCCAGGCGCACCTGAAGCGCGTCGGTTGCGATCCCGGTGCGGCCGATGGCGCCTGGACTGCTCCGTCGCAAAAGGCGCTCGACAGCTTCAACAGATATGCCGGCACCAAGTTCGACGTGAAGGTCGCAAGCCTCGATGCGCTCGATGCGGTGCGCGCCCGACCCGACCGCATCTGTCCGCTGGTTTGTGCGAGGGGGCAAAAGGCGGTCGGCGACCGCTGCGTCCAGATCGTCTGTGACAACAATTTCGTGCTGGATGCCCAGGGAATATGCCAGCGGCGTCCCGATCCGCCGCCCCAGAAGCCAAAGGCCGTATCTCGCCAAGAACCGAGCCAGCGTGCGCCGTCTGCTCCGGCCAGCAACGAAGGCGGCAAATGTTATACCTATGGCGGAAAGCAGTACTGCCAGTGATGCGGCGTTGCTGGCCCTGGGTTGAGGGCCGGCGAGATCCTCGCGTCCATCCAGGATGGCCCGTTTACGAAGCCTCTCCCCGCGGCGGCGGATATCGCCGGGCCAGCGCCGACAACGGCAAGTGTCGCTCGCCCTCCGGCAGCTCCAGATAGGCGAGCACGAGCGGCCGTTTCCAGTCACCGACGCCGAAATCCATCGCCATCCATTTCTGCGGTTCGGGGCCTTCGAGGCCCCGGACCCAGACGAAGAAGCGGGGGAGGTCGTCGGCGTCCGTTTCCGTCGCGCGTCTCCTGGCCATCGAAGCTGCTCGCTGCATCAACATACATTGCCGCACGATATAGGGACTGGCTCTGCGAAGTCGAACCCGTCGAGGAAGGTTCGTGCAGGCAAGCACGCGGCCCTCTCCTGGCGAAGTGTCCCCAGGGATGCGGATGCGGGCCGTACGGCTACCCGCTCTCGTCACTGCCAGAGTTCGCAGGTCGCAACCCGGTTGATGTCCGCGAGCCGCCGGCTGGTGTCGCCCTCGAGGTCGAGGCTTGCGACCAGCGTCAGCAGGCGATGATAGGCGCCGTCAGCGACCTCGACGGGCAGCGGAGCCTCTTCGAACGTCTCGACATAGCTGCCGACGAGACCGCTCAACAGACGGCACAGGCCGCGCTGTTCGGGGTCGTCACGGCCGAGCGTCTCGAGCTTTTGCTGAAAGATCCGGAAGGTGCGCAGGCCGTGGTGCTGTTGCGAAAGCCACGTGTGCAGGTCGTTCATATGAGCTCCTTCGAATTGCGGAAGAAGCTACCGGTTTATACAGGTGGGATGTGACGATTGCTAGGGAGAGGGAGGTACTGGACTCGTTGAACCAGTCCGCCTTCGCCAAGGCTTCGGCGGGACAGCCTTCGCTGCTTCGCATGGCTAGGATTTAGCCCGGCTTGCCAAGCCGTAGCTGCGAAGCAGCGAAGGCTGGTGCCCCTGGCCGGAATCGAACCAGCACTCCTTGCGGAACTCGATTTTGAGTCGAGCGCGTCTACCAGTTCCGCCACAGGGGCCCTCGGTCGGCCCTAAGCGGGCGTCGCGAAGCCGGCGGACTATAGCCATGGACCAAGCGGGGTCAACCCGCGCCAAAGTGATCCCGGCCGTTCTCGACAGCCGCATGAGCCGGGGCTACAGCCTTGGAAAGCGACCCATCGAAAAGAGGCTGCCGTGACGACCCAGAGTGCCGCAATACCTGCATTCAAACCGGCGGCCACGAGCCCCGCGCTGGCCGCTTCGCTCGCGGTCACGCTGATTGCAGCCGCGACCATCGCGGGCGCCTGGTTCTTCCAGCTGGTGCTCGGGATCCTGCCCTGTCCGCTCTGCCTTGAGCAGCGCTACGCCTATTACCTCGCGATCCCGCTCGGCCTGCTCATCGCATTCGCGGCGCGGAGCGGTGCGCCGAGGCCGCTGCTGCTCGCGGGCCTCGCGATCCTTGTGCTGGCGAGCCTCGCCAATGCCGGGCTCGGCACCTATCACGCCGGCGTCGAATGGGGCTTTTGGAAGGGACCGACTGACTGCTCCGGTCCCCTCGTCAATCTCGGCAGCGCCACCGACCTGCTGTCGCGGCTCGACACCGTGAAGGTGGTCCGCTGCGACGAGGTGCAGTGGCGCTTCCTCGGCCTCTCGCTGGCCGGCTACAATTTGCTGATCTCGCTCCTGATGGCTGCGATCGCCGCGTGGGGATTCGTTGCAACGGCGAAGCGCTAAGGCTCAATCATCCACATCGTCCTGCGTCCGGCCGAACAGGTGCACGATGCCCGGCGTCGCGATCGTCACGAAGACGAAACGCGAGAGGTGATGTGCGCCGACGAAGATCGGGTCGATGTGCAGCGTCAGGGCCAGCGCCAGCATGGCGTCCATCGCGCCCGGTGCGTAGGCGACCACGACGTCGGAGAATTTCACCTGCGTGGTGAGCGCTACGATGCCGACGAAGATCGCGGAGACGGCGATGGCGACGGCGAACGAGCCCAGCGCCGCGTTGATGTGGCCGGCGAGCGTCTTGATCCGCATCCGCGCGAAGCGGCTGCCGATCAGGGCGCCGATGCCGACCAGCGCCACGCCGCGTACCCAGTCCGGCAGGCCGCCCTCGACCCAGCCTGCGCCATGCAGCACGCTTGAGCCGATCATCGCACCGAACATCCAGCTCGCCGGAAACTTGATCAGCCGCAGGACGAGCGCCGCGGCCAGCGAGGCCGCGACCAGCTCGACGAGGTCGAGCGGCGACGCGATGGTCGTCGTCAGCGATGGCGCGACGGAGGGCGCCACGCCGGCGAACGCCAGCACCATCGGCAGCGCCGCGGTGAGGATGATCACGCGCATGGTCTGCACCACCGCGATGCCCGGCAGGTCGGCGCCGCGCTCGACCGCCAAAATCGTGATCTGCGACAGCGCGCCGGGGCTGCCGGCGAGGAAGGCCGAGGTGCGGTCCCAGCCGTGGATGCGCTGGAGATAATAGCTGGAGCCGAAGGTCGAGCAGAAGGTCGCGAGCGCGAGCAGCCCGATGGTGAGCGGATAGGCACCGACCTGTTGAAGCAGGTGGCGCGAGACGACTGATCCTAACGAAATGCCGAGCAGCACCAGCACGGTCTGGGTCAGGATCGGCGGCAGCGTCAGCTGGCGACCGGCGATCGCGGCGATCCCGACCGCGATCATGGAGCCCGAGATCAATCCTCCCGGAAGGCCCGCGAGCAGAAACACGAGGCCTCCGGCGGTGCCGATGACAAGCGTTTCCACCGTGCTCAAGATCTTGGCACGGCTCGGCCATTCGAACGGCAGGGAGGCGGTGATTTGCTTCACACCGCCTTATCGCAAATCAGCGAGAGGCGCACAATTGCGGCCACGTCATGCCGCAATGCGCGCGCCTCTCCCGAAGCCGCGAGCAGGGGGGAAGGATTTACTTCTTGTCCGCAGCCGGCGCGGCCATGCCGGCCTTGGCTTCCTTCATGCATTCGCGGCGGAATTTCTTGCGCTCCTTACCCTTCAATGCCTTGGCATCCGCCTGCTTGGAGCATTCGAGTGACTCGGCCGAGTGCTCCTTCGGTGCCTTCTTGTCCATGGGGGCGGCGGTTGTGGTCTTGGTGTCGGTCTTTGCTGCCGGCGCGGCGGTCTGTGCGAAGGCGGTGCCGGTGGCGAGCAGCGAGGCGAGAGCGACGACGGCGAGGCGGGAGGTGAAGGTCATGGTGCTGCACTCTTCTTGCGGGAATTGCGAAGGGCGCGAAAGTCGGCCGGCGTTGCTGAACGCGACATGAATAATTCGAACGTGGAGGGCCACTATATTTTGGCGGCAGTAGCCATCGCTTCCTTGTCGCGAGCGGGCGGCACGCTAGGATAGCAATCCTCGGTTCACTTCCCTCGGGGAAGATCAAGGAGGAGACCAAGGATGACCATTCAATCAAAGTTGCTGTGTGCAGTTGCGCTGTCGGGCTTTGTTGCGCTGGTGGCGAGTGCGCCGGCGCAGGCGCTGACCTCGCAGGAGTGCAGCGCGAAATACCAGGCCGCCAAGAAGGACGGCTCGCTCGGCACCACGAAGTGGAATGACTTCCGCAAGGCCCAATGCGGCGCGGACGCGACGCCCGCGGCTGCGCCGACCGCGGCCGCTCCTGCTGCGCCTGCCGCTCCCGCCGAGCCGAAGCAGGCGAAGAAGGAGGCCGCCCCGGCTGCCGCGCCGACGCTGCCGGCCGGCCCCGCGATCTATCCAAACGCAGTCGATCCGAAATACGCCAAGGAGACCCCCGGCAAGGGGCGCCTGCACACCTGCGTCGACCAGTACAACGCCAACAAGACCACCAACGGCAATGGCGGCATGAAGTGGATCGAGAAGGGCGGCGGCTATTACAGCGAATGCAACAAGAAGCTGAAGGGCGCCGCCTGACGCTTCAAGACGACGCAGAGGCCGGAGCCAAGCTCCGGCCTCTTGCTTTAATCCAGTAGCTTCTCGGCCGATTTCGCCACGAGCTGCGATCGCTTGCGCGGGCCGCGTTCGACGAACAGCAGGCTCTGGCCGAAGATGAAGCAGTAGAACAGGAAGGCCTGCGCTTCAGCCGCCTCGGCCTCGAGGCCGGTCGCGCGATAGAGTTCAGCGACGTGCTTCAGCCGCGCCGCGTCCACATTCGCCACAGCTGCCGCGGCGCCCTCGTCCGAGCGGGCCCATTGCCGGATCGCAAGCTCGATTGCCATCCCGTCCGGATTG
The DNA here is from genome assembly GCF_055807515.1 of Bradyrhizobium sp. Kon69. Classification (NCBI taxonomy): domain Bacteria; kingdom Pseudomonadati; phylum Pseudomonadota; class Alphaproteobacteria; order Hyphomicrobiales; family Nitrobacteraceae; genus Bradyrhizobium; species Bradyrhizobium sp. Kon69. The sequence goes on from NZ_JBVVOS010000017.1 coordinate 151,068, forward strand.
AGCCGCTCCGAATAGAGCTGGATCACTGCCCGCAGCCGTTCACGGGGCTCTTGGCCATCGAGCCTCGTCTGCTGCGCGATCGCCGTGGAGCGCCCCTCGCGCCAGCGCTCCAGCATGGCACCGAGCAGCGCGGCACGGTCGGCGAAGCGGCGATAGAAGCCGCCCTTGGTGACGCCCAAATTCTTGGCGAGCACCTCGACCCGAACCCCCTCGACCCCAGATCGGGCGAGCTCGGTGAACCCTGCCTCGACCCAGACATCGCCTTTGCCGTCACTCATGCAGGAAGCCTCGCCGATTCTTGATACGGTACCGTATTGCTAACGCGGGAGGAGGTTGATACGCTACCGTATCAACAATCAAAGCCAGAAAAGGCCAGGGAGAATTGCGATGGAGCAGGAGGCGACCTATCGCGGCACGGTCTATCCATGGCAGTGCGATCACGTCGGCCACATGAACATCATGTGGTATGTCGGCAAATTCGACGAGGCCAACTGGAATCTGTTCGCCCGCCTCGGGCTGACGCCGAGCTATCTGCGCGGCTCCGGCCGCGGCATGGCCGCCGTGCAGCAGAACATCACCTACAAGCGCGAGCTGCTCGCCGGCGACATCGTCGAGATCCGCAGCCATCTGCTGGAGATCCGCGACAAATCGATCCGCTTCCGGCACGACATGACCAATGCCGAGACCGGCGAGATCGCCGCGTTCTGCGAGATCACGGGCGTGCACATGGACCGCAGCCAGCGCAAATCGGTGCCGTTCACGGACGCCATTCGCGAGATCGCCTTGAGACATCTCGCCGAGCCGGCGGAGGCCTGAGCCATGGCCGCATACGAGCCGAAGAACCCGGGCTATCGCGCGGCTGCCATCGCCATGTTCGATCGCCAGCCGGCAATGCACACGCTCGGCATCGCAATCGTCCGCCTTGCGCCGGGCGAGGCTGAACTCGCCATGCTGCATTCGCCGGCCCTCACACAGCAGAACGGCTTTGTCCACGCCGGTATCATTACCGCCGGACTCGACAACGCCTGTGGTGTCGCCGCCTTCACGCTGATGGCGCGCGAGGCCGATATCCTCACCGTCGAGTTCAAGACTACGCTGCTCGCGCCGGCACGGGGCGAGCGTTTCGTCTTCAAGGCCGAGGTGGTCAAGCCCGGCCGCACGTTGACCTTTTGCGAGGCCAAGGCGTTTGCCGAGCACGACGGCAAGGTCACGTTGATCGCCACGATGACCGGGACGCTGATGGCAATGCTGCCGCGCGATGCGGCTGCGCAAGCGCCGACCCCGATACCCGCATAGCGTGGCGATGACATCGGCGCCGCGACACTCTATATGAGCTGTAACAATTCCCAGTCTCGAACCGTATCGCCGGAGATGGGACCGAAATGGAACGAGATATGGCTGGATTCAGGAATAGAGCCCTTGTGCCGACGCGGCGCGCGGCGCTGACGCTGATTGGGGCGGGCGCCCTTGTCGCGGGTGGGATCACCGCGGCGCGCGCGGCGACCGACGAAGACGAGGTGCTGACCGAAGCCAAGGTGCTGCGCGACCCGGATGTTCCCGTCGCCGGTAATCCCGACGGGAATATCAGCATTATCGAATGGTCCGACTACAACTGCCCCTATTGCCGCAAGCTCGAGCCCGAGTTGCGTCAGGTCATCCAGGACGACGGCAAGGTCAGGCTGGTGATGAAGGACTGGCCGATCCTCGGGCCGGTCTCGGTCACCGCGGCGCGGGCGGCGCTCGCGGCGAAATTCCAGGACAAATACCACCAGGCCCATGACGCCATGATGGGCGTCAGCTCGCGACTGACCGAGCCGCGCATTAACGAGTTGCTCGCGGCGGCCGGCGTCGACATGGATCGGTTGAAGCGCGATCTCGCCGACCACGCCAAGGACATCGACGCCGTGCTCAAGCGCAACAACGAGCAGGCCGAAGCCTTCGGCTTCCGCGGCACCCCCTCCTTCATCGTCGGCAAGTACCGAGTGCCGGGCGTACTCAGCATGAACGAGTTCGAGCAGGTCATCGCCGACGCCCGCAAGGCCAAGATGAACTGAGCCGAGCGATATTCACCGCGCAATACGAAGGCGCCGCCGCGGACCCGCGACGGCGCCTCATTTCATTCATGATACCTTACTTCGAGGAGATGCGGACCCAGTCCTTGTGCGCGCGATCGCGCAACGCGTCCCAATCGGCCTTGGCGACATCCCAGTTCACGATGGTGCGATTGGTGGTCGCGACCTCGCCATTGGCGACCGACGACGTCTGCATGGAGTCATAAACATACACGCCACAGCCAAGCAGCAGCGCGCCCAAAATCATTCCAAGAAACATCCGCATCGCGAAACCTCCAATGACGGGCGATAACGTCGACCCGGATCGATTGTTCCGCGACAGTGCGGCGCAGGTAAGGAGAGGTTGTTCATTCTCCATTCAGCCACTCCACCAACTCCGCGTTGATCTCGCGTGGGTAGGTGTGGCTGAGGTCGTCGATCTCGCGATAGGTGACATTCGCGCCGGCGGCAGCGAGGGCTGCCTGCGTCTGCCGCGCGGTCTGCACCGGAAACATCCAATCGAGCTTGCCGTGCGTGATGAAGATCGGCAGGCGCTGCAGGCGTGTGGCGTCGGCCATCTCCGCCATCAGCGGATGGAAGGTCGCCGAGACCGGCGCGAGATGCGTGAAGGGCGAGGCGCCGTCAAGCCCGGTGACGTAGCAGAAGGTGCCGCCGTCGCTCATGCCGGTGAGCAGCATGCGCGAGGCGTCGATGGTCCAGCGGCTGCGCACCGTTTCGAGAATGCGGATGAGGTTGGGCGTGTCGGAATCGTCACCCATCAGCGCCCAGGTCGGGCCGGTCGCGGTCGGCGCCACCAGGATCGCACCAAGACTGCGGGCGTCGCGCAGCCAGCTCCACAGAAAACTGCGGCCGTTGCCGCTGCCGCCATGCAGCGCCATCACCAGCGGCATGGCGCGATCGGGCGTATAATATTCGGGCACGTAGACCGAATAGCCGCCGCGGCTGCCGGGCTCGTTTTGATCGTGGATGATGCCGGTGTGCGCGTCCGCGCCGGCTTCGAACCGCGACAACAGGTCGGCGTTCTCGCGATTGGCGGCGTTGAGGAAGAAGCTGCTGACCGGCGGAAACTGCACGGCCAGCGGATAGAGTGCCTCCTGCGCGCGCGGCAGATGGCGCAGCGCGCGGAAGACCGCGACGAGGTCGCCATTGCCACGCTCGACCTCGCGCAGGCCGGCAAAGGCGGCGAACGTTTCGTCGCAGGCACGATCGAGCCGCTGGCGCAGTCCGGTAAACTGCTCCGGCCATTCCCCGATTGCCGCGCGCGCCGTTTGCAGCGCCTCGTCGGGAGCGCCGATCGCGTTCATCACCGAGGCGAAGGCCGGCGGGTGCAGGTTGCGCTGAAAGAAGCCGAGCGCTTCCAGCGCATTGAGCAGCGGCGGCAGCACGGCCAGGATGTCGTCAACGACGGCCTCGCTCATCGTCGTTTCCCTGCTTCAGTTCGACTTGTCAGTGCAGCTTCGGCGCCTTCAAGAGCTTGAAGCGATCGGTCGAGGTCACTGTGACATCGAAGGTGACGCCTTCATGATGTACCGTCAGCGGCACGTCGACGCCGGCGGCGCCGAGGCCCCACAGCTTCTTGTAGAAGCCGGTCTGACTTGTGACCTTCTCGCCGTCGACCGCGAGGATGACGTCGCCGGTCTTGAGCTCGGCGCGGGCGGCGGGACCATTGGCGGAGATTCCGATCACCACCACGCGGTTGTCGATCTCGGTCGAAAAGAGTCCGAGCCATGGCCGTGCCGGCTTGTTGACGCGACCGAACTTGCGCAGATCGTCGAGGATCGGCTTCAACAGGTCGATCGGCACGATCATGTTGACGTGCTCGGCCTTGCCGTCGCGCTCGCGTTCGAGCTGGAGCGAGCCGATGCCGATCAGCTCGCCGCGCTCGTTGAGGAGCGCCGTGCCGCCCCAGTTTGGGTGCGCGGGATGGGTGAAGATGGCCTCGTCCAGCAGATATTCCCAGTAGCCGGCGAATTCCTGCTTGGCCACGATCTGGCTCGCGACCGAACGCGTGCGTCCGCCAGCGCCGCCGACCACGACGCGGTCGCCGAGCCGGGTCTCGGCCGAGATACCGAGCGGCAAGGGGGCGACGTCGAGCTGGCCGAGCGCCTGCACCAGGCCAAAGCCGGTGACGGCGTCGAAGCCGAGCACATGTCCCTCCACCACGCGCCCGTCTCCGACATGCAGCCACACGGACTCTGCCTCGGTGATGAGATAACCGATGGTGAGCACCAGCCCATCGTCGATCACGACGCCGTTGCCGGCGCGCTCGGTCCCCAGTGTCTCGGCGCTGAAGGCGTCCGGCGGGATGATGGCATGCAGGCCGACGACGGAGGCGAGCGCGCGGTCGAGATCGAAACCGTAATCGCTCGCACGCGGTTGATTGGCCGGCGGCACTCTCCATTCGGTCAGGGCGGGCATCGAGTTCTCCTGGCTGAGAGCATCGCTCCGCTGTGGCTAGCGGAACGACGCACGAAGCACGCATAATTTAGGCCGGAGGAGGCCGTCTTGAAAGCCTCGTTCCTAACTATTCCAGAGAACGCCATGTGAAATCTTTGAAAGGCACAGGACCGGTTATGCACGGTCGGTCGGGCGGCTCTCCGGCATTGACCGCATGGCTGCTGTCCGGCGAGGTGCTAGGCGCCGCACAATGAAGCTGCTAACCATTGCCGCTTCGCTTGACCTAGGGATCACGGACCGAAGCATGGACAACCGCAGCGACATCTGGCGTGGCATCGACACGATCAAGGCACGTTTCATCGACCTCAGCGACAAGGTCTGGGGCATGCCCGAAGTCTGCTACACCGAGGCGCGGTCCGCCGCCGAGCATCTTGCCGAGTTGCGTCATCAGGGCTTTCGCATCACCGAGCAGGTCGCGGGCATTCCGACCGCGGTGATGGGCGAATGGGGCGAGGGCGGGCCGGTCATTGCCTTCATGGGGGAATATGACGCGCTGCCGGGCCTCAGCCAGGAGGCGGGCGTCGCGGAGCATCGTCCGGTCGAGACCGGCGGCCATGGCCATGGCTGCGGTCACAATCTCCTCGGCTCGGCGGCGCTGCTGGCCGCGACCGCGGTGAAGGACTGGCTTGCCGAGAACAAGGTGCCCGGCCGCGTGCGTTATTACGGCTGCCCGGCGGAAGAAGGCGGCGCGGCAAAAGCCTTCATGGTGCGCTCCGGCGCATTTGAAGACGCCGACATCGCCATCACCTGGCACCCGAGCAGCTTCTGGGAGGTGGCAGTGACGCCGTCACTCGCCAACACCCGCGCCGATTTCATCTTCACCGGCCGCACCTCGCATGCGGCGGCCTCGCCGCATCTCGGCCGCTCCGCGCTCGACGCGGTGGAACTGATGAATGTCGGCGTGAACTATATGCGCGAGCACATGCCGAGCGATGCGCGCGTCCACTACGCGGTGCTCGATACCGGTGGCATCGCGCCGAACGTGGTGCAGGCCCACGCGCGTGTGCGCTATTCGATCCGCGCCCGCGACCTGCCCGGCATGAACGAGCTGGTCGGGCGCGTGAACAAGATCGCGCAGGGTGCAGCCTTGATGACCGAGACCAAGATGGAGATGAAGATCGTTTCCGCGGTCTCCAACATCCTGCCCAATGCTCCCTTGGAGCAAGCGCTGCACCGGGTCATGGAAGAGCTCGGCCCGCCGCATTTTGACGACGCCGACAAGAACTTCGCGACCCAAATCCGCGCAACGCTGAGCGACAAGGACATCGCCGCGGTCTATTATGCGATTGGCATGGAGCCGACCGAGCGGCCGCTGGCCGACTTCCTGGTGCCGCTCGATGCCAAGCGTAACCCGCAGGTTGGCTCGACCGACGTCGGCGACGTGAGCTGGGTGGTGCCGACCGTGCAGGTTCACGCACCCACGGTTGCAATCGGCACACCCTTCCACACCTGGCAGGTGGTCGCGCAGGGCAAGAGCGCGCATGCGCACAAAGCCATGGTGCAGGCGGCCAAGGCGATGGCCGGCATCGGCATCAAGGCGCTGACGGACCCCGAGCTGATCAAGGCTGCCAAGGCTGACCTTAAGAAGCGGACGGCCAAGACGCCTTACGTCTGTCCGCTGCCAGACCACGTCGCGCCGCCGCTCGACATGTCCGTGGCGTAGAATTTCGCCTCGATACTTCGTCTGATGCCGCGATCAAATTTTCTGCAGTGCAGCGCGGAATTCAGCGTGTTTTGATGCTGGATTGCCGAACGGATGGGCTGCGGAATATGGTTTTGCCCAACAGACAGTCAGAAGACCGTTTGCATACACACGGTCGCAGTTGACGCGCACCCCATTCGGTGTGCCATCTACCGCCAGCCAAGCCCGGTGGTCGCCTCGCGCGACCGCCTGCATCCATACGGGAACCAGACGGGGACAACCATGCTGGACAAAGAACTGCGTTCGATGATCGGTGACGTGAAGGACGGGCGGATGGATCGCCGCGGCTTCATTCAGCGCCTGGCTGCCGTGGGTCTCACTGCGCCTTTGGCGAACCAGATCCTCGCGCTTGGCGGCGTCGCGATGGCCGAGGGCGTCTCGACCTACAAGCCGACCAAGCGCGGCGGTGGTGGTGCGCTCAAGCTGCTGTGGTGGCAGGGGCCGACTCTGCTCAATCCGCATTTTGCCACCGGCACCAAAGACCAGGACGGCGCGCGCCTGTTCTACGAGCCGCTCGCCTGTTGGGATCCCGACGGCAATATGAAGCTGGTTCTGGCCGCCGAAATTCCCTCGATCCAGAACGGCGGCCTCGCCGCTGACGGCAAGTCGGTGACCTGGAAGCTCAAGCCCGGCGTCAAATGGCACGACGGCACGCCGTTCACAGCCGACGACGTCGTCTTCAACTGGGAATATGCCAAGGATCCGGCGACCTCCGCGCTGACGATCGCGACGCTCCGCGACATCACCGTCGAGAAGGTGGACGACCTTACGGTCCGCATCCTCTTCAACAAGCCCACGCCGTTCTGGGCCGACGCTTTTGTCGGGGCTCCCAATACGATCATCCCGAAACATCTGTTCAAGGACTATATGGGATCCAAGTCGCGGGAGGCGCCGACCAACCTCTCGCCGGTCGGCACCGGTCCCTACAAGTTCGTCGAGTTCAAGCCGGGCGATCTTGTCCGCGGCGTGATCAATCCCGATTATCACATGGCGAACCGGCCCTATTTCGATTCGATCGAGATGAAGGGGGGCGGCGACGCCGTCTCGGCCGCGCGCGCGGTGATCCAGACCGGCGAATATGATTTCGGCTGGAACATTCAGGTCGAGGACGACGTGCTGCTGCGCCTGGAGAAGGGCGGCAAGGGAAAGACCGTCTACGCCGTCGGCGGCGACACCGAATTCATCGCACTGAACTTCACCGATCCCAACACCGAGGTCGATGGCGAACGCTCCTCGATGAAGACCAAGCACCCGCTGTTTTCCGATCCGGCAGTGCGCAAGGCGCTCTCGCTGCTGATCGATCGCGAGTCGGTCAAGAAGGCGATCTACGGCCGCGCCGGCCGCACCACCGCCAACTTCCTCAACGGGCCCGAAAAATTCGTGTCCAAGAACACCACGTGGGAGTTCAGCATTGAGAAGGCCTCGAAGATTCTCGACGACGCCGGCTGGAAGCCGGGCGCCGACGGTATCCGCGAGAAGGACGGCAAGAAGCTGAAGCTCCTCTACCAGACCGCGATCAACGGGCCGCGTCAGAAGACGCAGGCGATCGTCAAGCAGGCGTGCCAGAAGGCGGGCATCGACGTCGAGCTGAAATCGGTCGTCGCCTCCGTGTTCTTCTCCTCCGACGTCGGCAATCCCGATACCTATTCCAAGTTCTACGCCGACATGGAGATGTTCCAGATCCCGCTGAGCCAGCCCGATCCGTCGCAGCACATGCGTCGCTATCTTTCGAACCTAGTCGCGACCAAGGAAAATAAGTGGCAGGGCACCAACTTCCCGCGCTGGGTCAACAAGGAATACGACGCGACCATTCTTGCCGCGGACGGCGAGATGGATCCGGTCAAGCGCGCGGCGTTCTACATCAAGGCCAATGACCTCATGTACCAGGACATCGTCTTCATCCCGGTGCAGCACCGCCTGAAGGTCGAGGCAGCCGCCAACAATCTGCGCCCGGTCGTTTCTGGCTGGGCCAACGAGACCGACAATTTGTTCGACTGGTACCGCGAAGAATGATCACGCACGCCTAGAGCGGTCCTTCTTCATGAGCCAGTATGTCCTGCGTCGCCTCCTGATCGCGATTCCGAGCCTGCTCGGAATCTCGCTCGTGCTGTTCGTCGTGCTCGCACTAGCCCCGGGCGATCCCTTCTCGGAGCTGGCCACCAATCCGAACGTGCCGCCCGAAGTCGCTCTCGCGCTTCGGGCGAAGTTCGGCCTCGACGATCCGATCTACCTTCGTTACCTGCACTGGCTCAACGCCATGCTGCACGGCGACTGGGGTTTCTCCTTCGTCAGCCGGATGAACGTCGACACGCTCATTCTCCAGCGACTGCCAACGACGCTCTATGTGATCGGCTCGGCGCAGATTCTGGCGCTCCTGATCGCGATCCCCGTCGGGGTCTATGCCGCAACGAAACCTTATTCGCTGTTCGACCAGGTCGCCAACACGCTCGCCTTTGTCGGCTTCTCGCTGCCGACCTTCTTCACCGGCATCCTGTTCATCCTGATTTTCTCGGTCACGCTGGACTGGCTGCCTTTCGTCTACACGACCGACATCAAGGGCACCGGTATTCACTGGCTGGCGGAGACGATCCGTCAGGCGATCATGCCGGTGGCGGTGCTCGGCCTGTTCCAGGCTGCGTCGATGACGCGTTTCGTGCGCTCGGCGATGCTCGACGTGATCCGGCTCGACTACGTCACCACCGCTCGCGCCAAGGGCATCGGCCAGCGGCGGGTGATCATCAAGCATGTGATGCGCAACGCGATGATCCCGGTCGTCACGCTGATTGCGTTGCAAATCCCGGCGGTGTTCGGCGGCGCCATTGTCACCGAGCAGATTTTCCGCATCCCCGGCATCGGCTCGCTGCTGATCTCCTCCATCCTTTCCAACGACACGCCGGTGGTGATGGCCGTCACCTTCGTCTTCGCGTGCCTGGTCGTGCTGTTCAATCTCATCGCGGACGTTCTTTATGGCTGGCTTGACCCTCGCATCTCCCTCCGCTGAGCGGCGCGTCTACTCGCCCTGGCGCGAGACGTGGCGGCGCTATAGCCGCCACAAGCTTGCCGTGGTCAGCGCGTTCCTGCTCCTCGTTCTGATCCTGGCGGTGGTGGTCGGCCCCTTTATCTGGCGGGTCAAGATCGACGACATCGATATCGTGGCGGGCATGCAGGGGCCGTCGCTGGCCCATCCCTTTGGCACCGACGATCTCGGGCAGGATATCCTTGCCCGCATGATCTATGGCGGGCGCATCTCGCTCGCGGTCGGTCTCGCCGCGATGCTGGTCTCGGTCTTTGTCGGGGTGCTGATCGGCGCGCTCGCAGGCATGTCGCGCGGTGCGCTCGGCCATGGGCTGATGTGGCTCACCGATCTCTTCCTGTCGCTGCCGCAATTGCCCCTGCTGCTGCTGCTGATCTATCTCTTCCGCGACGGGCTGAAGGCCGCTTTCGGCCCCGAGGGCGGCATTTTCATCCTGATCGTGCTCGTGATCGGTGGCTTGCGCTGGATGCCGGTCGCCCGCCTCGTCCGCGCCCAGTTCCTGTCGATCCGCGAGAAGGAATTCGTCGAAGCCGCGCGCGCCCTCGGGGCAAGCCCGGTACGGCAGGTGGTGCGCCATATCCTGCCCAATGCGCTGGGTCCGGTGATCATCGCCGGCACCATCGACGTCGCCGCAGCCATCATCGCGGAATCGACGCTGTCCTTCCTCGGCCTCGGCTTCCCGCCGGATACGCCGACCTGGGGCCGGCTGCTCTATGATGCCAAGGACTTTCTCGACATCGGCCCGCACTGGGCGCTGTTTCCGGGCGGCGCGATCTTCATCGCGGTGGTCGCCATCAACTTCATCGGCGACGGCCTTCGTGACGCGCTCGATGCGCGGCGGGTGATCTGATGGCGCCGTTGCTCGAGATCAAGGGACTGAAAACCCACTTCTCCACCGACGACGGCATCCTCCAGGCCGTCGACGGTGTCGACATCTCCATCAACCGGGGTGAGACGCTCTGCGTCGTCGGCGAATCCGGCTGCGGCAAGACCGTCACCGCGATGTCGATCCTGAAGCTGATCGCGATGCCGCCGGGCCGCATCGCGGCGGGCGAGATCATCTTCGAAGGCCGCGATCTCGTGCCGCTGACGAGCAGTCAGCTCGACGAGATCCGCGCCAAGGAGATTGGCTTCATCTTCCAGGAGCCGATGACCTCGCTCAATCCGGTGCTCACCATCGGCGAGCAGATCGCCGAAAGCCTGCGCCGCCATGAGAACGTCACCAGCAAACAGGCGCTCGAGCGCACCATCGAGATGCTCAAGCTGGTACAGATACCCAACGCCGAAGGCCGCGTGCACAACTATCCGCATCAGTTCTCCGGCGGCATGCGCCAGCGTGTGATGATCGCGATGGCGCTCGCCTGCAAGCCGAAACTGATCATCGCCGATGAGCCGACGACGGCTCTCGACGTCACTATTCAGGCGCAGATCCTCGACCTGCTCCAGGACATGAAGGAACGCTTCGGCATGGCGGTGATGCTGATCACCCATGCCATGGGTGTCGTCGCCGAGACCGCGCAGCGCGTCGTCGTGATGTATGCCGGCAAGGTGGTGGAGGAGGCGCCTGTCGACGACCTCTTCGGTAATCCCGGCCATCCCTATACCCAGGGACTGATCCGCTCGATCCCGCGCATCGATCTCGCCAGCGAGCACAAGCTGCGGCTGGAGGCGATCGGCGGCTCGGTACCGATCCTGATCAATCCGCCGGTCGGCTGCCGCTTCGCTCCGCGCTGCCGCCACGCCATGAGCGTCTGCACCGAGAGGGAGCCGCTGCTGCGCGAGATCGCGCCCGGCCACCGCATGGCCTGTCATCTCGGCGATACGCAGTTGGGAGGCGCAGCATGACCGAGCCCTTGCTCCGCGTCAGCGGCCTGAAGAAATATTTTCCCGTGCACGGCGGGCTGTTGTCGCGCCAGGTCGGCAGCGTTTACGCGGTCGACGGAGTCTCATTTTCGGTCAATCGCGGCGAGACGCTCGGCCTCGTCGGCGAATCCGGCTGCGGGAAGTCGACGACGGGACGCTGCGTGCTGCGCCTGATCGAGCCGACCGACGGCGAGGTCGTGTTCGACGGCCAGGACGTCGGCCAGCTCAGCGGCACCGATTTGCGCGCGATGCGGCGGAACATGCAGCTCGTGTTCCAGGACCCGTTCGCCTCCCTCAATCCGCGCATGACGGTCGGCGCCATCCTCGGCGAGGCACTGATCATCCATAAGCTCGGCTCATCGGCCAAGGAGCGCGAGGATCGCGTTGCGAGCCTGCTGGTGAAGGTCGGTCTCAAGGCCGAGCACATGCGGCGCTATCCGCATGAGTTCTCCGGCGGCCAGCGCCAGCGCATCGTGATCGCGCGCGCGCTCGCGGTCGAGCCGAAGCTGATCGTCTGCGACGAACCGGTGTCCGCGCTCGACGTCTCGATCCAGGCGCAAGTCATCAACTTGCTGGAAGATCTCCAGGCCGAGCTGAACCTCACCTATCTCTTCGTCGCGCACGATTTGTCGGTGGTCGAGCACATCTCCGACCGCGTCGCGGTCATGTATCTTGGCCGTATCGTCGAGCTCGCCAAGGCGAGCGACCTCTACCGCAATCCGCAGCATCCCTACACGAGGGCGCTGTTATCAGCGGTGCCGGTGCCCGATCCCAAGCTCAAGCGCGAGCGCATCCGCCTCAAGGGCGACGTTCCGAGCCCGATGAAGCCGCCGTCGGGCTGCCACTTCCACACCCGCTGTCCTATCGCCCAGCCGCGTTGCGCGGAAAGCGCACCGGAGCTGAAGGAGGGAGCGGGCGGGCACTTTGTGGCGTGCCATCTCGCCTGACGCCGGGGAAAGCGGAGCGCCCATTCATGCGTGAAGCAAGCCGTGCTCCGAAAGGGCCTGCCTGAAAGTCTCAACCGAGGTGTGGTGATGCGCGAACAGGCCCGCCTCTCGTGCGCCGGCGACATTGGCCATGAGATCGTCGACGAACAGGACGCTCTCCGGTTTGACGTCGAGCTCCGACAGACAGAGGCGGAAGCAGCGCGGGTCTGGCTTCGCCGTCTTGAACCGGGCCGAGGCGTAGATCCGCGCGCCGAACAGCGGCGGCAATTCCGGCAGCAGCGCAGCGATATGGCCGGCGACTAGCGTGGTGTTGTTGGTCAGGACGGCAATGTCGACGGTTTGACGCAAGCTGCCGGCAATCTCCAGCATGGCATGATCGGCCTGCATTGACCGGCGTCGCGCCTCGATCCACTCGTCCAGTGACAGCGGATAGCCAATGCGGTCGCCGAAACCCCGCAAATAGTCCGCGGCATCGAGAGTGCCGGAATCGCCGAGCAACTCGAAGCCGCTGTCCCAGATCGCCTTGTGGACGGATTCGCTCGTGGTCCCCGCAAGCTTCGCCAGCCATGCGACACGCTTTGCCCTGTCGTAGTCGCAAAGGACATTGTCCATGTCGAAGAGGACGAGCTTGATTCTACCAGTCACAGCGGCACTCTCGGATGGGCCGAACATCCGGCCGTGATCCAAGCCATACCGCGCTGGAGCGCCGGCGACAAATCGGGCCAGCGGTCGATCCGTCACGCGCTCCTGGCGGGCCAGGGAACGACCTGTCCCGACATCACCAGCCGGTCACGGCCGTTGTCCTTGGCGGCGTAGAGCGCGCGGTCGGCGGCGGCGACCAGCGTGCTGCAGTCCGTCGTGGTTTGGGATGGAAGGCTCGTCGCGCCGCCGACGCTTGCAGTCACCAGGCGGGAAGGGGGACTTTGCGCGTGCAGCATGGCCAGATCGTGCAGGGCCTTGCGAATCCCATCGCCGACCTCGGCGCAGCCCTCGGGACCGGTGTCCGGCAACAGCACGGCGAATTCTTCGCCACCATAGCGTGCCGCGAGATCGGCCGGGCGCTTGGTGTGCGCGGACAGGATTCGGGCCAGCGCGCGCAGGCATCCGTCACCGGCCAGATGGCCGTATTGGTCGTTGAATTTCTTGAAATGATCGACATCGATCAGCAGGAGCGAGAGCTGCGTGCCGTCGCGCCTTGCGCGCGCCCATTCGTCTGCGAGACGCTCGTCGAAAGCGCGCCGGTTGGCGAGGCCGGTGAGGCCGTCGGTCGTTGCAAGCGAGGCGAGCTTGTCCTGAAGATCCTTTTGCTCGGTCATGTCGCGCACCACCGCGACGACGCCGTCGATCTCGCCGCTGTCCGACGCCAGGGTCACGTGCAACGCCGCCTCCGCCCAGATCTCGCCCTTGTCGCGATGACGCTGGCGATAGACGAACCGCGTCTCCTCGGCCTCGCCATTCTTCAGCGCGGCGATAGCCTGCTCGACCCGCTCCATGTCGTCGGCGTGAATGCCGGCCAGGGCCGAGGCGGACAGCAGTTCGTCGGAGGACCAGCCCGTGATGCGCACGCACGAGGGGGAAACGTAGAGCAGCCGGTTGTCCAGCCCGATCCGGGTCACCATGTCGCTGGATTGCTCGGCCAACAGGCGGAAGTTTGCTTCGCTGACGACAAGGGCCTGGGCCGTGCGCTGCCGCTGCACGAGCTGACGGACCAGGTAAAAGCCGATCACCGCGATCAGCAGCACGAGGCCGAGGACGAAGATGGTGCGCGCAGCCGCGGCTTGCCGCCAGGGCGCCAGCACGTCGTCCCGCGACTTGCTCGCCAGCACCATCAGGGGATAGCGGCTGCTGCGTTGGTAATAGCTGAGCCGCTGGACGCCATCGAGTGGCGACTTGAAATAGTAGACTGCCGCGGCGGGACGACTTTCCCATCCCTTGAACAAGGGCGCATTGGACAGGTCGCGTCCGACAAAGGCGCCGCTGTCGTCGCGGCTGCGCGCCAGCATGATGCCGCTATCGTTGAGCAGCGATGCCGAGCCGTTGGTACCGATGTCAAACCGCTCGTAGAACTTGACGAAATAGCTGACGTCGATCGTGAGCAGGGCAACGCCGGCGAAGCCGCCGTCGGCATCGTTGATCCGGCGGGACGCGGTGACGACCCATTGGCCCCCGGCTCGACTCTTCACGGGCGGTCCGATCAACGTGCCCATCTCGGGCGAGTCGCGATGACGCTGGAAATATCCGCGGTCGCTGTTGTTGAGCTTGGAGAAGTCGAGCCGCTCGGTCGTGGCAAGCCACTGCCCGGTCGCGTCATAAACGAAGATGCCGCGGATGCGGTCCGATGATTTCCGTGTCGGCAGATAGGCCTGAAGCTTGGTAATCGTGTCCGGACCCGTGCCGTCGATCTCGAGCCGATGGACTAACCCGACGAGGATCGTATCAACGAGTTCGAAGGTGTCGTCCGCGTGCTGGATCAGCGAATGCGCCAGATTGGCGACGTCGATCTCGGCGTTCTTGAGATCGGCATTGCGTGTTTCCCATTCACGCCAGCCGCTCAAGCCGAGGATGGCGAAGCAGGTCAGGATGACGAAACCCGCTGCCCAGAGCGGAAGGCGCGTCTTTCCGAGTTCGCGGCCCGTGGTCATCAGGCTTGCTCCATTTCGGTGCAAACCTCTCACTTTGGCCTTAACGGCCTGTTGCAACATCCGCGCGGATTGTGCGCTTCCGGTTGGAACAATCCTCGGCAATGGACAGGCTATTGTCGAGCTAATCAGGCTGGCCCCGGGCGTCGGCTTCGCCCGGCGTTTTGTGCCTTACTCATCCAGCGTGAAGCCGACCCGCAGCGTCACCTGGTAGTGGCGCACGGCACCGTTCTCGATATGGCCGCGCGTTTGCACCACCTCGAACCATTTCATCTCGCGAACGGTCTTGGCGGCCCGGCTGACCGCGTTCTTGATCGCCTCCTCGATCGATGTCTCGGACGAACCGACCAGTTCCAGAATCTTGTAGACGTGATCCGTCTCGCTTGTGGCCATGACTATTCTCCCCTTGTGCTGTGGCGGGGCCGGATATGTCTGTCGCGGACAACCGGCGTCCGCGCGACATCCGGCCTCGACTCTGAACGGATGCCGGCGCTTCGAGTTCCGTCCCCGAGGGAGACCCGCCGGTCGCCTGCCGCGCGCGGTGCTCCATTTTTTATAAGTGCACGAAAATCCGGATGGTGTGGGCGGGTGGCGCTCCCGAATTGGCGCGCGGTCGCGGGCCCGCTCTTGCCCGTCCCGATATGGGCGAGCTAACTTCCGCCCTTCCTCTGGCATCTTCGAAGAGCGGTGATGATCGCGCGTTGGACGAGGGGCGCTCTGGCTGCGATCGGTCTCTGCGTAGTGCCTGCGCCGGCCATCGCGCAGGACGATCTCGATGCTGCCCCGGTGAGCATGTCGCTGCAGGTCACGACCGATCCCTCCACCATCGAGTGCCGCCGGCTGGAGGAGGTCAATCCGGCCTCGCTGGTCTTCTTGCCGCTACGCCGGACCTTCAACGAGGATTTTGACGAGCATCCGCTGGCGAACGGACGCTGGGTGCCGCATTACGCCGGCGGTGCGGCCTGGCCGGAGGCGCGCTATTGGGGTGGCGACGGCTCCGACTTCAAGCGCAAGACCAGCGCCAATGGCGAGCAACAGATCTATGTCGATCCGCGCTACGCCGGGCGCGCGGCGGCGCCGCTCGGGCTCGATCCCTTCAAGGTCAAGGACGGCGTGCTGTCGATCGTCGCCAGCCGCACGCCGCCGGGCTTGAAGCCGGTGCTGTTCGACAACGAGTACATCTCCGGGATACTGACGACCCAGGGCACGTTCGCGCAGAAGCACGGCTATTTCGAGATCCGCGCCAAGGTGCCGGTCGGACACGCGGTGTGGCCGGCGTTCTGGATGCTGGCGGATGACGGCGGCTGGCCGCCGGAGGTCGACGTGCTGGAAGGCCGCGGCGAAAAGCCGGGTGATCTCGTGATGACGACCCATTGGCGGATTCCCTCGACCCAGAAGATCCAGTCCTGCGGCTTCGACTTCGCGGTCGGCGACGCTTCGAGCGCATTCCACACTTACGGCGTGCTGTGGGAGGAGGATCGCCTGGTCTATTTCATCGACCGCAGGCCGGTGTCCGACATCAAGGTGCCGATCGGTTTCGACGATCCCATGTACATGATCGTCAATCTCGCGATCGGATCGAAATTCTTTCTCGGCGTCGGTCCGGTCGACGCGGAGTCGCCGCCTACCGTCGCATTCGAGATCGACCGGATTTCCGTCTATCAGATCGACCTGGAGCAAGCGCGAAGATAGCGAAGCTCGCTGATCTCTCCCGGCGTTGAGCGGTGCAAGTCCACGATGGACTGCCGAAGGCCTGCATGCCGACGCTACGGATCCAGCTCCGTATCCCAGTAGAGGTAGTCCAGCCAGCTGTCGTGCAGATAGTTCGGTGGGAACAGGCGGCCGTTGCGGTGGAGTTGGTGCACGGTCGGCGCGAACGCGTGCTGGCGTGGAAACATCTTGGCCTGCACGGGCGTCAGATTGCCCTTGCGCAGATTGCAGGGCGAGCAGGCCGCGACCACGTTCTCCCAGGTGGTCTGGCCGCCTTTGCTGCGCGGGATAATGTGGTCGAAGGTGAGGTCTTCGGGCGAGCCGCAATATTGGCAGGCGAAACGATCGCGCAGGAAGACGTTGAATCGGGTGAAGGCAGGGTGGGTGGTCGGCTTGACGAAGGATTTGAGCGAGACGACGCTCGGTAGCTGCATTTGCAGTGTGGGGCTATGGACGGCCTGATCGTAATGCGCGACGATGTTGACGCGGTCGAGGAATACCGCCTTGATCGCGTCCTGCCACGACCACAAAGACAGTGGGTAGTAACTCAGCGGCCGGAAGTCCGCGTTCAGCACCAACACCGGCCAATGGCCTTGCGAGACATGTGCGTTCAAGTAACGCTCCTGGCCTCCAATGTACGCTGCGAAGCAGCACGTAACTGACATACTACATGCAGCGTGACGGGATTGTGAAGCCCGTTGAGCGACTTATTCCGGCACAAGCAATGCGGCCGGGGGGTGGCAAAGCGCGCAAAACGCCGTGATTTCCAGGTCCGAGGCGCTGGGGCAGCGTCGTGCTGACAGCGCGACGTGGATGTGCCGAGGCAGCTACTCCCGCACCCGCTCCAGCTTCTGCAAACATCGCGTCGCGCGCACCGCGGCTGGCATCTCCTCATCCGGAAAGCTGGTTTTCCAGTCGGTGACCCCGACCTCGCCGACATAGATGTCGCCCCTGGAATCCAGTGCAATGCCGTGCGGCGCCAGGAATTTTCCGCTCGCAACGCCCGGGCCTGCCTCGCCGCCGAGCCGCGCGATGCGGTTGCCCTTGGCGTCCACGATCGACAACCGCGGGCCGAGATTGGGCACTTTGCGGTTGACGGCCAGGCCAGGACCGAGTTCCCCGATGACGAAGGTCGGGCTCTTAGCCCCACCGCAGCAGCATAGCGCACAAGGGCGGTGCAGATTGTTCCACTGCGTCTCGTACTTGCCGTTGCCGTCGAATACCTGCACGCGGTGGTTCTCGCGGTCGGCGACATAGACAAAGCCGTCGGCATCGGTGGCGATGTTGTGCACGATGTTGAACTGGCCGGGGTCGGTGCCGGGCTCGCCCCAGCTTGTCATCAGCTTGCCATCGGGCGTGAACTTGTGCACGCGCGCATTGCCATAGCCGTCGGAGACGTAGATTTCGCCCTTCGGCGACAGCGCGGTGTGGGTGCAGCGGTGGAACGGATCGCCGCTCATGAACGGCGACGGCTTCTCGGGAATGCCGATCGTCAGCAGCACCTTGCCGTCCGTGGTGCACTTGCGCACAGTGTGGTCGCCGTCATCGGTGCAATAGAGATTGTCGTCGGCATCGATGTGCAGGCCGTGAGCGCGCGAGAACAGGCCTTCGCCCCAACTCCGGAGAAAATTGCCCTCGCGGTCCAGCACGACCATCGGATGGACCCCGCGGTTGAAGACGTAGACGCGGTCCTTGCTGTCGACCGCGACCGAAGCGACATCGGTGAGCTGCCATCCGTCCGGCAGCTTTGCGAAGTTTTCGACGACGCGGTAGCGGTGCTCGCCGGTGCCGAGAATGGCTGGCATGGGTGTTCTCCTCTTATTCGTGTCGGCGATGCGCGATCGTCTCCACACTGTCATTGCGAGCGCAGCGAAGCAATCCAGGCTGGCTCCCCGGAAAGACGCTGGATTGCTTTGCTGCGCTCGCAATGACGAGGAGGCTCAAATTGCGCCTGCCTCACGCCCCAGAATCCCTTCCTCGATCGCCTTGATCTGCAGCGCGAGATATTTCGAGTTGATCCGACATTGCGCGAGGCTGCCGGCGATGAACCAGAGGCCGGGCTGCCCAGTGCGCACGTACATGTTGCGCAGCTCGAGGCCGTCCCCAAAACCCCAGATCGGGCCGACCCGGTCGGCGACGCCGTCGCCGAACAGTTTCCGCACCAGATATTCCTGCGTCTTGTAACCGGTCGAGAGCACGATCAATTCGGCCGGAAGGACCGTGCCGTCCTTCATCCGGACGCCCTCGGTGACGAAGCTCTCGATGTCGGTAGACTGCCTGAGCTTGATCGCGCCCTCGATGATGAGGTTGGAGCAGCCGACATTGAAGTAATAGCCGCCGCCGCGGGTGAGGTATTTGAACTGCCAGCCGGTGCCGGCCTCGCCGAAATCGAGTTTGAAGCCGACGCGCCGCAATCCGTCGAGCAGCTCCTTGTCGAGCTGCTTCGACTGCTCTGTCAGCATCACATGGGTCTTCTTCGCCAGCGGCGTCGGCATCGAGGTGGCGATCAGATCATTGTCCTCGAGCGTGCCCTCATTGTAGGTGGCATAAGCGAGTTGTGCCGACGGCTCGATATTGGTGACGAGCGTGGGTGAACGCTGCACCAGCGTTACGTCGGCGCCGCTGGAGTGAAGATCCTGCGCGATGTCGTGGCCGCTATTGCCGGTGCCGATGACGATGGCGCGTTTGCCCGTCCAGGTCTCGCCGTCCTCGCAGCGGCTCGAATGCAGCAGCGTGCCCTTGAAGTTATCAAGGGTCGGAATGACAGGCACATTGGCGATGCCGCTGACGCCGGTTGCCATCACCACATGGCGCGGCTGCATGGTCCGTTTGCCACCGTCGGCGCCTCGCAATGTGACGGTCCAATTGCCATTGGCATCGTCATAGGCGCCGCCTTCGAATTCGGTGCCGGTCCAGAGTTTCAGCTCCATCGCCTCGACATAAGCCTCGAACCAGTTGGCGAGTTTGTCCTTGGGAATATAGGTCGGCCAGCTCGGAGGGAACGGCATGTAGGGCATGTGATTGACCTGCACCTGGTTGTGCAGGGTCAGCGCGTGGTAGCGCTTGCGCCAATTGTCCCCGATCCGTGCCTCGCGATCGACGGTCAGCGTGTCGATCTTCAACTGCTTCAGCCGCGCCGCAATCGCGAGCCCGGCCTGGCCGCCGCCGACCACCAGCACGGCGGGATCGCGATCGGCGTAGTCGCGCGAGGCGTTGCGCAGGTCGAGCCAATTCGGTCCACGGAAGTCGCGCGAATAGGCCTGGCCGCGCGGCCGCGAGGTGCCGAGCTGCTCCTCGAAGCCCTTGAGCTCGTCGAGCGCGGTGAGGAGCGTCCACGCTTTCAGGCGGTCGCCGTCGGTGACGTCGGGGACAAGCCTGACGATGCCGCTGCCGCGCCCCAGTGCGGTTTCGAAACTGAAGATGGCTTCGATCGTGTTGGTTCCGGCACGCGTCACCCAGCGCGGCGGCGCGCGGTGCGGCGCGATCTTGAAGCTGCCCGGCGAGGCCTTTGCCGCGAGCGTTGTCAGCTCCCGCCTGATCAAGTCGCCGCCGGCGATCGTTTGCAGGTTCCAGCTGAGCGCCAGCACGTCGCGCCAATAGCTGTCGGCGAGGAAAAGACGATCCAACCCAGCGCCATCGGGTGCGCCAAGCGTGCGCTCAAATTCGTCGAGCCAGGTTTGCGCGGATGCGGCAATATCCTTCGTCCTGTCCAGCATGCGCGACCTCGTGCCGTCTTCGCGGCGTTTCCTCTAGGGTCGAAAGCTATACTGTTTCGCAGCCGGCCAATAGCCGATTACCCGAGCAGTGAGAACATGTGCCCCTGCTTCAGCGGAATGCGCCCGTTGAGAGAGACCTGCGGCACCCTCATGGTGTTCGAGGAGGGCACGCGAAAAAGGCTCCACCTTGGTGGAGCCTCCCTCGCGCTCTTGGCATTCACAGCCGCTCGCGTAGCGGCGAGCGGAACATCCCTACCTACCCCGCACCCCAGTGCCGTACAGCTCGCGCTCACGGCCGACATCGTCAGGCGACAAGGGCGGGCTTGCGGCATCGAAGCCGTTCCAGCCGGACTTCTGCCAGGCGGTGCTGCGTTCCTGCAGGTTCACGGCCTTCTCGTGCAAAAGGGCATCGAGACGTGTGCGGTCCTGGTCGGGTACCCGCGCCGATACCAGCGTTCCGCCGCGACGGACGCCTTCCGCGTAGCGCGACGCATCGTCCTTGGAGACGCCAGCTTCGGTCAGCGCGCCAACGATGCCGCCCGTCGCGGCGCCGGCCGCGGCACCAACTGCGGTCGAAGCCAGCCATCCGGCGGCAACCACCGGTCCGAGTCCCGGAATAGCCAGCAAGCCGAGTCCTGCAAGCAGGCCCGCCGCGCTGCCGAGGCCAGCGCCGATCCCGGCGCCCGTGCCGGCACCTTCGGCGCGATCGTCGACGCCGTCGCGATCGCGGTCGACCTTGCCGGTGGAGGAGCCGTACCAATTATCGGAATTGTTCGCGACGATGCTGATGTCGGAGTGCGGCACGCCCGCGGCCTCCAGACGCCTGACCGCACGTTCCGCATCCGAATAGGTGTCATAAAGTCGAGAAATGGTGGTGGTCATGTTTTATCCTCCTTACTTGGCGGGGTTCACGTTGCCCTGGAAATCGACGCTCACGTCCGCCTTGGTCCCGGCCTTGTCGGCCTTGCCGCGCCAGACGCCATTGTCGTCCTTTTGCAGGCCGGAAACATTGGAATAGCCCGCGCCCTCGATCTTCGACTTCGCCTGTCCCTCGGTGAAGCTGTTGCGGCCTGCGACGGGTGCGTTTGAGTTGTTATGATCAGAGCTGTTGACGGCGTTGTTGCCCGGGCCGCTTTGTGCCTTTTGCGACTGCGCGCTTACGGGCATTGATCCGAGCAGCAGGACAGCCGCAGCGAGCGAAATTAGACGTGACATAGTTTATCCTCCGGCAGTGATTGTGCCGGTCGACAACAGACGAGATTCGAATTGGTTGCGGTTGCTCGGAAATCGAAGCGCGTGGATTCAACGTTCGCGAATTCTCAAGACTCCAGGAACGATTGCCGCTCTTTCCCGTTTATGCAGACTGCACTTTTGCCTGAGAAGTTCGTATTTCGAAAAGCTCGGCTGCATCGATCATGGGCCAAAGTGAGCTCCCGGCTCACGTGGCCCAATAGGACTCCCGCAGCTTGCGTTTGAAAATCTTTCCCGTTGCCTCGCGGGGCAGCGCGTCGCGGAATTCGACGTCCTTGGGCACCTTGAAATTGGCAAGCCGCTCGCGCAGGAACGATCGGACAGCGTCGGCCGAGAGCTCGGCATCCGCTTCAGGCTCGACAAAGGCGCACAGCCGTTCGCCGAATTCCGCGTCGGGGATGCCGAACACGGCACAGTCGCGCACGCCGGGCATTCCGATCAGCACGTTCTCGATCTCGGCGGGATAGATGTTGACGCCGCCGGAGATCACCATGTCGCGCTTGCGATCGCACAGGAACAGATAGCCGTCCGCGTCGAGGTAACCGACATCACCGACGCTGACGAGGCCGTCACGGCCGGCCTCGGCCCTTGCCTGCGACCTGCCGTGATAGTCGAAATCGGGCACCGCCGTCTGGCGCATGTAGATTTCGCCGACTTCGTTGGCACTGCAGGGGCTGCCGTCATCGCGGAAGATCCTGACGATGCCGCCTTCGATGGCGCGGCCGACCGTGCCGGGCTTCTTCAGTGCTTCCTCGGCCGAGTGCCACACCGGGATCCCGGTCTCCGTGGAGCCGAAATATTCGTTGATGACCGGTCCCCACCAGTCGATCATGGCGCGCTTGACGTCCGGCGGGCAGGGCGCGGCGCCGTGCACGACGAAGCGCAGCGACGACAGGTCGTAACGCTGCCTGACCGCTTCGGGCAACCGCAGCAGCCGGACGAACATGGTCGGTACCATGTGAATGTGCGTGACGCGGTGGCGCTCGATCAGCGCCAGCAGCTCCTCGGCATCGAACCGCGCCTGGAGGATGATGGTGCAAGCGCTGCGGAACGCCAGCATGCCGTAGGAATGCGGCGCCGAGTGATACATCGGGCCGTTGATCAGCACGATTTGGTCTTCCCGCGGCTTGATGCCATAGGCGATCCCGCCCACGCGTTCGGAAGCGGCCGCCTGTTCGGGCTGCATCGGCATGCGCCGCACGCCCTTCGGCATGCCCGTGGTGCCCGATGTATAGATCATCGCTGCGGCCCGCCGCGGCGGCTCCTGCGCTTGCGGATGGTCGTCGCGCCAGCGGTCCCAATCGGTCAGTCCCGCCGGGATCTCGGTCAGCTCCCGAGGGATCGAGAAGGTCGCTGCGAGTTCGGGCGGGGTCGCGACGACCAGGAGAACGACATCCGCCGGTATGCCGTCGCGGATCTGCGGCAGCAAATCGGCATGGCAGACCAGGATCTTCGCCCCGCTGTCGGCCAGGATGTAACGGACCTCCTCGGCTTTCAGATGCCAGTTGATCGGCACCACCGGACTTCCCAGCGCGGCCGAGGCCGCAACCACCTCGAACAGAGCGGAATCGTTGCGCAGCATCATCGCGACCGGCGCTGCCTCCGCAAGCCCGAGGGCGCGGAAGCCGCTCATCGCCCGCCTGATCCGGGCCCGGATGTCGTCATAGCTGATCTGGCGTTCGCCGCTGATGATCATGGCGTCTCCTCATCCCGCTCGTCTAGCGGTCATCCAGCACGTCGCCGAACCCGACCCAGCTCTTGCCGTTAAAACGCCGGAGCTGAAGCTGCTGGAACGGCAGATAGTCGTCGGGGCCGGTCGCAACAGTCATTCCCGGCAGCAGCAGCGGCAGCTTCACATCCTTCAGCGAGGCCGCCTGGCGCATGATGTTGTCGCGGCTGACATCATCCTTGCACGCCTTCAGTACCGTCATCAGCAGCGTGGCATAGTGATAGCCCGCGGCGTAGTTGGAGTTGGAGAGGTCCGCGGTCGGCATGTAGCGTTTCATGAAGGCGAAATATTCCTTCACGCCGGGATCGTCGGCCCATTGCGGGTCCATCGTGTCCTTCTGGTTGCTCGACGAGATCAGACCAACGGCGTTGTCGAGGCCCGCCGGCTCCAGAAACGAGATCGAGGACGCCGAGGTCGGCACGAAAAACAGCTCCGGCTTCCAGCCGATCTCGGCCACGCCCTTGACCATCTGCGAGGTGAACTTGCCGAGCACGACGCCGAACAGCACGTTGGCGCCCGACGCCTTCAGCGTCGAGAGCTGCGAACTGATCGTCGGCGCACTGGTCTCGTAGCTTGCTTCCGCGACGATCATGCCGGCCGCCTTGGTCCCGAGAGCGCGCTTGAACCCCGCGACATAGTCGCGGCCGAAATCGTCGTTCTGCGACAGGATCGCGATCTTGGCGTCGGGCTTGGCCTGCAAAATGTATTTGGCATAGACCACGCCCTCGGATTCGTAGGCCGCCATGCCCGGCATGGTCCACGGGTTCTTCTGCGGATCGGCCCATTTGGTGGCGCCGGAGAGCACGAACAGCTGCGGCACCTTCTTGGCGTTGAGATAGCGCTGCACGGCGCTGTTGGTGGCGGTGCCGAGCGAGCCGAACATCATCAGCACCTCCTCTTGCTCCACCAGCTTGCGGGTCTGCTCAACGGTCTTCGGCGGCGAGTAGGCGTCGTCCAGCGTGATGAACTTGACCTTGCGGCCGTTGATGCCGCCTTCGGCATTGACCTTCTCGAAGAACGCTTCCTGCGTCCGTCCGATCGCGCCAAAGCCAGAGGCCGGACCGCTGTAGGGCAGGGTCTGCCCGATGCGAATCTCGTCGCTGCCTTCGGCATGGGCACTGCCGCCGGCGAGCGTCAGCAACGACATGCCGATCAGTGCGGCTGCCAGCTTCATGGTATCCTCCCGTTTTATTTATTGTCGGTCCGAGCCCTTAGGCGCTGGCGCGCATCAGGAAATCCTGTCGGGCCCGGTCGAACTCCCGTTTCATCCGATCGACGAGCTCGGCGACCGGCGGCGCGTCTGCGATCTGGCCGATACCCTGGCCCGAGCCCCAGATGTCGCGCCACGCCTTGGACTTCATGTTGCCGCCGGAGCCGAAGTTCATCTTCGTCTTGTCGGCGGCCGGCAGGTTGTCCGGATCGAGCCCGGCCGCGGCGATCGAAGGCCCGAGATAGTTGCCGTGCACGCCGGTGAAGAGGTTGGTGTAGACGATGTCGTGTGCGGCGTGCTGTGTCAGGGCGGACTTGTAGGCTTCGTCGGCATTGGCTTCCTTCGTCGCGATGAAGCGCGTGCCCATATAAGCGAGGTCGGCGCCCAGCGTCAGCGCGGAGGCGATTGCGAAGCCGTCGCTGATTGCGCCCGACAGCAGGATCGCGCCGTCGAACCATTGCTTGACCTCGCGTACCAGTGCGAAAGGCGAGAGCGTTCCCGCATGTCCTCCAGCGCCTGCGCAGACCAGGATCAGGCCGTCGACACCTTGCTCGGCGGCCTTGCGCGCGTGCTTGACGTTGATGACGTCGTGGAACACGAGGCCGCCGTAGGAATGTGCGGCCTCGACGAGTTCGGCGGGCGGTCGCAGCGAGGTGATGATGATGGGCGCCCTGTGCTTCACACAGATCTCCATGTCCTTCATCAGTCGGTCGTTGGAGGCGTGGCAGATCTGGTTGACGGCGTAGGGTGCGACCTTCTTGCCGGGATTGAGCGATTTGTATTCGCCGAGTTCGTCCTCGATGCGGCTCAGCCACTCGTCGAGCTTTTCCACCGGACGGGCATTGAGCGCCGGAAACGAGCCGACGATACCGGCCTTGCACTGGGCGATCACCAGTTCCGGGCCCGAGACGAGGAAGAGCGGCGAGCCGACCACGGGCAGCTCGAGCGAATCCTTCAAGAGAGCGGGCAGTGCCATGATGTCCTCCCGGAAACGCAGTCCGCCGGCAGGCGGATGACGAGGCGTTTCCCTGTTGATTGTGCGGGCGAGTTGCCGCCCATGGTTCATTTCACACCATTATAGGGGTTGGAGTGCGGCGTCCCATCGTTCAATATTGAACGTATGACTATTCAGATTTGAACAGAGGCTGCCGATGGACTGGGACCTTTGCAAGACCTTCGTCGCGGTCGCCGATACCGGCAGCTTCACCGGCGCGGCGCGCCGGCTGCACAGCAGCCATCCCACCGTCAGCCGCAAGATCGCGGCGCTGGAAGCCCAGCTCGGTACCAGGCTGGTGGCGCGCGCCGCCGACGGCCTGGCGCTGACCGCGGATGGCCGGACGCTGCGCGAGCACGCCGAGGCGATGGCGGCGGCCGCGCTGAGGGCCGAGACGGCAGTCTCGGCCGGAGGGCATAAGGCGCGCGGGACCGTCAAGCTGTCGATCGGCGCGACACTGGCGTCGCATTGGCTGATGCCGTGCCTGCCTGCTTTCCTGCGCGCGCATGATCACGTCCAGCTCGAGATCATCACCCATCCGTTTCCGGCGAGCGTGCGCCGGCGCGAGGCGGACGTGGTGCTGCGGCCCTTCGACAGCGGCGAGGAAAATCTGGTCGGCCGCAACATCGGCCGTCTCGGCACCGGGTTCTACGCCTCGCGGGACTACGCCGGCGGGCGGTCCTTGCCGGAACGGCGCGGCGAGTGGAAGGGGCACAGCGTCATCGGTTTCGCCGATCAGACCTCCAACGTCCAGCTTGCACGCTGGAGCGACGTCGTCACGCGTCAGGCCAGGGTCGTGATGCGCTGCTCGTCCCAGGGCGACATGCTGGCGGCAGTCCGCGCCGGACTCGGAATCTCCGCCCTGTCGTGCTTTGTCGCCGAAACCTATCCCGATCTCGTGCGCGTGGCGCCGCAGAAGCTCGCCAGCGTGGCGGACCTGTGGCTGCTTGCCCATCCCGACCTTGTCGAACTGCCGGCGGTGCGGGCCGTGGTCGACTTCGTCGCCGATTGCGCCCGGACCGATCGCGTTAGGTTGCGGGGCTAAGCTGGTCCCGCAATGACGCCTTCGCGTTTTTTCACCGCGCGATAATAGCTCCACCACAGATGCGCGGCCGCGCCGCGCAGGGGACGCCAGGGTTCGGCGAGCGGCGCCATCTGCTTCTCCGTCGGCCGCGCCTGCAAGCCGAGCCCGATGCGGATGCCTTCCTGCACGGCGAGGTCGCCGGCCGGCCAGGCGTCGCCATGGCCTAGACAAAACAGCAGATAGACGTCCGCGGTCCACGGTCCGATGCCGGGCTGCGCGATCAGCGTGTGATGCGCGGCATCGGCGTCTTCTTCTGCGAGCACGTCGAGGTTCAGCCGCTGTGCGGTGATCTCGCGCGCTAGATGTTTCAGCGTCTTGATCTTGGCGGCGGACAGGCCGAGCCGCCCCAGCCGGTCGGTGCGGGCGCGGCGGATCGCCTCGTGGTCGAACGGATCGAACGCGGCGGACAGCCGTCCCCAGATCGCTGCGGCGCTTGCTGTGGAGAGCTGCTGCCCGCAGACGATATGGGCAAGCCCCGCAAAGCCCGGCTCGCGCCGCCGCAATGCCGGCATGCCGGCGATTGCGAGCACCGGCTTGAGCCGCGGATCACGCTTGACCAGCGCGTGGACGGCCTCTTCGAGATCGGATTGGGTTTCGAGGTGGATGGTCATGACGTCATCGACTCGCCGCGATGCGGATTGTTCGTCCTGTGGACGGCTTGGGACGATAAGATTAAGACCATACTATCGGAATCCCGGAAGCGTTCGATGAATTTGAGAAGTATTCCTGTGGAGATGGACGGCGGAAAAGTCGCACTGATCGATGCCATGCTGGACCGCGTCGTTGACGAACATCGCGTCTTCCTTCCGCTCGCGATCGAAAGCGGAAGTCGAGCCTGGGGATTCGCCTCGCCTGACAGCGACTATGACTGCCGCTTTGTCTATGTGCGCCGCGCTTTCGATCACATTACGCCGTGGGTTAGCCGTGACGTCATCGAGCTTCCGTTCGAAGGAGATCTCGATGCGAATGGTTGGGACTTGCGCAAGGCGCTCCAGCTCCTGTTGAAGGGTAATGCGGTGATCTTGGAGTGGCTATGCTCGCCCGTCGTTTACCGGGGACAGGCCTGGTTTCGTGATGACTTCCTGGCGTTTGCCAGAGGGGTCGCGAGCCGCGAAGCCGTCTGCCGTCATTATCTTCATCTTGGCGAGCGGCAGCGGCGAGTCTATTTCGGCGACGGGACCAGCGTTGCGCAAAAGAAAATCTTCTATGCCCTTCGACCCGCTGCCGCTTTGCGATGGTTGCGCATGCGTCCTGCCGAAGCGGTGGCGCCGATGCATTTCCCGACCCTCATGGAGGAATGCGACCCGCCGAGTGAACTGAAATTGGAAGTCATGGAACTCATGGCCCGGAAGTCGATTACGCACGAGCTCGGCTCGGCACCTCTGCCGCCGATCGTGGCCAACTTCCTAGATACGGAGTTCGAGCTTGCTCGCGGTCTCTTCGAGGGTAGTGCACCAAGTGCGTCGGAAGAGATGATCATTCGGGCGGAAGAATTTTATCGCAGCGTGGTGGGGCGCCTCGAGCGGGAGAGCGGCGCCGTTGTCCCGTTCCCGCTTGTCTAATGCCGCCCGTTTTCCGATTTGCCCCGAGCCCAAACGGCTTTCTGCACCTCGGCCACGCCTATTCCGCGCTGCTCAATTTCGACCGCGCGCGAGAGACTGGCGGGCGGTTGCTGCTCCGCATTGAGGACATCGACGCGACGCGTTGCCGGCCGGAGTATGAGACAGCGATCTACGAGGACCTCGCCTGGCTCGGCGTCGCCTGGGAGACGCCGGTGCGGCGGCAGTCGGAGCATTTCGACGCGTATCGGGCGGCGCTGGACAGGCTCTCGGCGCTCGGCTTGGTCTATCCAGCCTTCGAAAGCCGCGCCGAGATCGCAAGGCTGGTTACGGCGCGCGAGGCGGATGGGCCGTGGCCGCGCGATCCCGACGGTGCGCCGCTCTATCCCTGCGACGCCAGATCGCTGTCCGCCGACGAGCGAGACCGCCTCATCGACACCGGTGCGCCTTATGCGCTTCGGCTCGACATGGCGGCCGCCTGTCGCCGCGCCGCCGGCCTGAGCTGGAACGAACTGGGCGAGGGGCCCGATGGTGAGCGTGGTGTCGTTCCGGCGCGGCCAGAAGCCTGGGGCGATGTCATTGTGGCCCGCAAGGAGACGCCGACCAGTTACCATCTGTCCGTCGTTGTCGACGATGCGCTCCAGGACATCAGCGAGATCGTGCGGGGCCAAGACCTGTTCCACGCCACTTCGGTCCACCGTTTGCTCCAGGTTCTGCTCCGCCTGCCGGAACCCGTCTACCGCCACCATGGGCTAGTTCGCGACCAGGGTGGCCGGAAACTGTCGAAATCAACCAGCTCGACCGGCCTTCGTGAACTGCGCGCTGCCGGCGCCACGCCGGCCGGTATCCGCCAGTTGGTGGGATTAGATTAAGTTTCTCTGGGGGTTAGCCAAACGCCGCCGTGACTCCGGGTGTTCCGCCGTGCCATGCTCACCTGACGGCCCGGGGTTCGAAGGGGATACTTCGAAGGGGAGTTATGGCGGCGAAAACGCGCGCAGCGCGCACTACGGGGACGTCCAAGCGAGTGGCTCGCAAGCGCTCCGGGCCGACTGCCCGGTTGCGCAAGCGCAGCACCAAGCGGGTCGAGCCGGACGTCGTCCAGGCCGCGCTTGCCGCCTTTGCCCATGAGGTCCGCACCCCCCTGACCGGCATTCTCGCGATCAGCGACCTGCTCGCGACGTCGGATCTCGGGGAACGGGAAAGACGCTGGGCCGACACGATCAAGGCCGGGGCCGAGCACCTGGCGAACCTTGCCACCCTGTTCGTCGATGCCGCCCGAAGTGGCAAGGGGACTGGGAAGACGGTCGGGGGTGGAAGCTCGCTGCGGCAGGATTTGTTCGACCTGCGGACGCTCGCCCGCAACGCCGGCGATTCGCTGGCCGGTCGCGCCGCGGCCAAGGGTCTCCAGGCCGAGGTCAATATCTCGGAGAAGCTGCCGGGGCTGGTGGTCGGTGATCCCGTCCGCCTGCGCGCGGCGCTCGAGAACCTGATCGACAATGCCGTGAAGTTCACCGAGCACGGCGGCGTGGCGCTCACGGTCGCGCCTTGGCGTTCCGGCAAGAGCAACACCAAGAGCAAAGGCAAAGCAAAGAACAAAGGCAGCGTCGGTGTCGCCTTCGCGGTGTCCGACAGCGGCATCGGCCTCACCATGGCCGAGATCAAGCGGCTGTTCCGGCCGTTTACCCAGGCCAATGTCACCATTGCCTCGCGCTTCGGCGGCGCCGGCCTCGGCCTGTCCTCGGTGAAGCAACTGGCGCGCGCGATGGGCGGTGACATCACGGTCGCCCCTCGGCCCGGCGGCGGCGCCACCTTTACGTTGACGGTGTCGGTGGATGCCACGGGATCGGGCAAGTCCCGCAAGTCGAAGGGCGAAGCCGAGATGGATGCGGTCCCGGCGCTGCGCTTGCTCAGCGTCGAGGACAATCCGTTCGGCCGCGTCGTGCTCAACACCATCCTGACCGAGCTCGGTCATCATGCCGAGTTCATCGGGCGCGGCGAGGACGCGGTGAACCGGCTCGCGCAGGGCGCCTTCGACGCGGTGCTGATGGATATGGTGCTGCCGGGCATCAATGGCGTCGAGGCGATCAGGCGGATCCGCACCATGGCGACGCCGCTGGCTCAGATCCCCATCATCGGGGTGTCCGGCCGCGGCGAAGACGAAGTCGCCTCACGCGAGGCCGGCGCCGACGCCTTTTTGGTCAAGCCTGTGTCTCCGCGGGCGCTAGCGACTGCGCTGCTTGCAGCGACACGCCGTGAGGAAGCCGCGACTTGATGATCGCGGCGTTGAGCTCGCCGCCGAAAACGAAGATCGCCGCGATGAAGTACAGGAACACCAGCGCGATGATCACCGAGGCGAGCCCCGCATACATCGTCACGTAATTGTTGGCGAAGCGCGCCAGATATTGCCCGAACACGATGCCCGAGATCAGCGACGCTACGATGGTGAAGACGATGCCGGGCAGGATCTGGAGGAACCGGCGCCGTCCCGCCGGCAGCCAAGTATGCAGGATGATCAGCGCCACCACCAACGCGCCGACGGTGATGCCGTAGCGCAGCCAGGTGAGGATCCTCTCGTTGGATTCAACGAACAGGGGGATGTGGGCGCGCGCGGCCTCGATGAGCAGCGGCCCGAGCACGATGAGGAATGCCATGGCGAGCGCGGTGAAGGCCGCAATCAGCGTGTAGGCGATCGATTCCAGCCGTAGCCAGTACCAAGGCCGCATCTCCACGACCGCATAGGCGCGGTTCAGTGCGACCCGCAGCGCCTCGACGCCGTTGGAGGCGAAGTAGACCGACAGCACCGCGCCGATGGTGAATAGGCCGGTGCGGGTCGTGGTCAGCACGTCGTGGACTTCCCCCGAGATCGAATCGGCGACCTGCTTGGGCCAGACCTGGAGCATCAGGCTTGCGGCCTGGTCCGCGAGTTCCTTGGAGCCGAAGAAGCCGGCGAGCGAGGTCAGCACGATCAGGAACGGGAACAGCGCCATCAGCGTCGACAGAGCGATGTGGCTCGCGATCGCCCAGCCATCGTCGGCCAGGAACGTGTAAAACGCGTCCATCGCGACGACGTAGATGGCACGGATTGCCTTCACGCACCACCTGCACTGCAGTTGTCGTTTCCGCTTCCCGCGCGGGGGAAACGCATTCCGACCTCTCGCCGCAGGCGGGGAGAGGTGAAGAGGATGGGCAATTCGCGCAAATCGGAAATCATCCAGCTAGCTTCTGATATTATTGGCTTAAAAGCCAGATCGGGAACGCCATGGCGGACCGGCGCGGAGGATGTTATTTACCCTCGAATGGCATCTCTTCTGAGTACTTTCATCCTGCCGATCGCGGTCGGCGCCGTGGCGTTGGTGCTGCTGCTAGGTCTCATCAACATGATGCGCGGCGGCTCGCCCAGCACCTCGCAGAAGCTGATGCGCTGGCGCGTGCTGCTTCAGTTCGTGGCGATCGTCATCGCGATGGTCGCCGTGTGGGCGATGGGGCGTTAACATGGTCGTGCTCAACCGCATCTATACGAAAACCGGTGACGACGGCACGACAGCGCTCGGCTCGGGCGAGCGCCGGCCGAAATACGATCTGCGCATCGAGGCCTATGGCACGGTCGACGAGACCAATGCCGCGATCGGCGTGGTCCGGCTTCACACCAGGGATGCACCCGAGCTCGATGCGATGCTTGGCCGCATCCAGAACGATCTGTTCGACCTCGGCGCGGACCTCGCGGTGCCCGAACGTGAGGGCAAGGCGGAGCGGCTACGGGTGGTGGCGAGCCAGGTCGAGCGGCTTGAGCGCGACATCGACGCGCTCAACGACAAGCTCGCGCCGCTGACCTCCTTCGTGCTGCCGGGCGGAACACCGGCCGCCGCCTACCTCCATGTCGCCCGTACGATTTGCCGCAGGGCGGAACGCATAATGGTGGAACTGGCGGCCCGGCCGGAAGAGCCTGTTGGTATCGCTGGCATCCAGTATATGAATCGCCTGTCAGACTTCCTGTTCGTGGCCAGCCGCGCCGCCAACGATGACGGCGCCGGCGACGTGCTCTGGGTTCCGGGCCAGAATCGCTGACCCATTAGGCGGCGCATTTCTGAGCGCCAAAATTAGACCCCTTCGCGCGTTGACCGGGCCGGATCAGGCCTTTAGGTTCCGCGCCAGTTGATAAATCCCCTCCCAGATTGAGTGAAAGAGGATCGATGAAGGTCTTGGTGCCGGTAAAGCGGGTGGTCGATTACAACGTCAAGGTCCG